>CAZHLB010000146.1:0-11350 GCA_964533005.1 uncultured Saprospiraceae bacterium | reverse complement strand
GCGCCGCCGCAGGTTTGCACCCTCACAGGGCAAGTCTCGAACGTCACCTGCACCAACGGGCAAACCTGTTTCACCCTCGTCGTCACCGGCACGAACACGGGCGAGTGGGGCTATGACATCCCCGCTCTGAACCAATTCACCCTGCAATTCGGGCAGCCGTACAACTTCTGCATCCCCGGCAGCGCCAACCCGACCACTTTGCAAATTAACGACCACGACGTGCAGGGCTGCACCACGACGGTGACCATTACCTCGCCTCCGCCTTGCAATACTGGTGGTGGCGGCGGCGGTACGCCAGGCTGCGATGGAATCACCTTCACGGGCGGCAGCAAAAAAATCACGATTGCCGGTTTCAGCGCCCCCATCGTGTTAATTAAGGTGTTCAATTCGGCATGGCAGAAGGTTTTCGAGTGCAACAGCAACTGCGTCAGCCCGACGGTGGTGAACAACTTGCAAGCCGGAAGCTACTTCGTCAACGTGCAGCTTTTCAACGCCAACTGGTCGCTCATCTGCAAAAAAGAAGGCTACGTGACCGTCACCAATTTCACGGGCGGCGGCGGCAGTGGCGAGCTTGAATCGGGCACGGCGGAAGAAAAAACCCTCCTGCCGGGCAACGGCGTCGAGGCAATCATTGTGCAAAATGAAAGTACCCCGGCTTCGGCTGCCGCCGAAAAAAGGGAAGTTCCCATTTCCGGGCGGAGCGATGAAGATGCAATGACTGGCAAAGTCGAAGTTGCCGACCTGAACATTTTTCCCAACCCGGCGACGGGTCATGCGCTCGTGCATTGGGGCAAGGCGACAGGCTGGCAAAAGGCGGAGCTGGTTTTGCTCAACCAACTGGGGCAAGTGGTTCGCAAAGTTGAACTGGAGGATGCGCAGGAAGGCAGCTACCGGCTCGATTTGAGCGAATTGAAAGGTGGGCAATACGTCGTTCGCTTCCGGGCGGATGGGGCTGCTCCGATTGTGAAGAAGCTGATTGTCAGCAGGTAATCTTTGAAATTTGACGCCGGGGAAACGGTCTTTAATAGGTTCACGTATCGGATACCTTCGAGGTATCCGATACGTAGCGGGATACCGTTTCTCCGGCGTCAACATTAGTTGAACCCTTTTCCAACGATGAAAAATCAAGACGAGAATTCTGCACAAAAGAAGGACGACGACAACCTTCCTACCCACCCGCATGACCTGATTTTCCGGGTAATGATTAAAAATCCCAACCACGCCCGGGAAATCCTGGAAGCCAAAGCACCGAAGGAATTGCTTGCCATTTTAAAACTGGACACCCTGCGCTTGAGCGATACGAGCTACGTGGACGAAACGCTGGCAGAGCAAATCGCCGACGTGGTGCTGCTTTGCGACACCGACGAGGACGAGCCGGTGCAGATATCCTACATTTTGGAGCATAAATCTTTCGTGCCATCGTATGCGCCGTATCAACACATGCACTACCAGGACAGGGCGTGGGGTCGCCAAATTCAAACCAAAGGAATGCATCCGATGCCGAGCGTGCCGGTGGTGTTTTTTCATGGCAAAGAGAAGTGGACTATCAAACCCTGGAGCCATTACCTGCGTGGCTGGCGCAAAAAGTTTGCGCCATACACGCCGCCGGGCGGCTGCATTTTTATTGATTTGTCAGAAATGACGGACGAGGAAATCAAGCTATTCCGGTACGGCTTTCTGATAGCGGTGCTGCTGTTGATGAAGCACCGTTTCGAGGCGGAATATCTGTTGGACAATTGCAACGAGATAATTAGCTTTGTCGAAAAGGACAGTTCAGAGCCTGTTGAAACTCGGATTGAAAATCTCAAGTACGCTTTGAGTTATCTTCGCAGCGTTCAATTTGCTCACTGGGAAGAAATCACGAAAAAACTTCGAACGATGAAATTGCCAAATTCAATTCTGGACAACATTGATGAATACATCCGTTGGGAAGCCTTCACGGAAGGCGTGGAAAAAGGTATGGAAAAAGGCATGGAAGAAGGCTTGCACGTAGGCATGGAAAAACAAGCCATCGTTGCCATTTTCAACATGCTGGAAAAAGACTTTGCTTTCGAATTAATCGCCAGCATCCTCGACGTGAGCCATGACCAGGTGCTTTCCGTTCAGCAACAATTGGCAAAAACGCCGCAGATTTTTGAGTTGCTGGCACAGGCGAAATTTTCAATCCCTGAAATTTCTCAGCGGCTGGAAGTCTCTCCTTTTCTGGTTGAGATTCTGAAGGACAAAAGGACAGCATAGCCTCGCTGGCTTCGTTCGTCCGCCAATAAAAAAGCCCTTGACGAATGACTCGTCAAGGGCTTTTTTATTGGCTTAGGTTGATGAAGTTGATGTGGTTAATCAGGTTGATCTTGCCGCCAAAATCAACCTGGTTAACCGCATCAACCCCACGAAAATTTACAGCTTGCCAACAAACATGGACTTCGCCAAAGGTCGTTTCCCCGGCACATTCAGCCAGACGATGTAATGCCCTTCCTTCAACTCCCGGATGTCCATCTGGTAATATTTGCTCCAGACTTCTTCCAGTTCAAACCGCTTCACTTCCAAGCCGAGGTTGTTGAAAACGGTGATGGTTACGTCCTTTTTACCGACCACCGTTTCGAGGTTCAGCTTGGCAAAATCATTCGCCGGGTTCGGGAAAATCACGTAATCCACCAGGTCGGGGAAGCTCACTTTTTGCACCTCGGAGTAGGTGAGGCTGCCGTCGGTGTTCACCATTTTCACCCGGTAGAAATTGTCGCCGGTCAGCGGCTCGAGGTCGTAGTCCTGGTAAAATTCGTGGCTTTGACCGCCAGCGGAAACGTGCGCCCGGATTGGCTCGAAGTCCATACCGTCGGCGGAGCGTTCCAGGAGGTATTGTTCGACGTGGTAGCCGCCGTTGTGCACCCAGAAAAGCTCCGTGAATTCTTCCCCTTTGACGGCATTCAACTGGAACGCCTCGCCCTGAAAGCCTTGCGCAGCGATGACCACGCTGACTGATTGATTTTTTTCGCAAATCAAGTTGCTCGGCGGGGCTGTGTAATATTTCACAGACACGTTGTAAGTGCCTGGCGAGACGGCGAAGGTTGCCGTTGGGCTGGCGCAATTCCCAAAACAATTGTAAAGCTGCTCTGAGTAAGAGGCATTGAAAACCTGCACCGAAGTCACCGGTGCGCCAGCGATGCCGGTGACCGTAATGCTGCCGTTGCCAGGCGTGATGCCGATGTTGTTGCAGTCAGGCGTACCGTTTCCGCCGCCGCCGCAACCGGGGGCAATCGTCAGCGAAATGATGTTCGACTCGATGTAAGTCGGGCAACCGGCTCGGCGGGCGCAGCGCAGGTAGCAAGTGTTTTGCGTCACCGTGCCGGGGCTGAACGTGAGCGAAGTTGCGCCGGGAATCAGCGACCAGTGCGGGTCTTGACCGGCGATTATCTGCTCCGCCGTGGTGGTTGGCGGCAGGCAGGAAGTGTTGCTTTTCAGCCAAATGATGTCAAGTGCGCCTGCGCCGCCGGACGGGGAGGTGCAATTGCCGATGGCTGGTGCAGCGCCATTCGTCGGGCAATGCTCGACGGAGGCTGCGCAGCTTGCGCCGAAGCCAATCGTGCCGCCGAGGGTCACGTTTTCGCAAACGTTGCCGGAGGTGAGCGTCTGGCTTTTCTCGCAAATCAAAGTGCTCGGTGCCGCTGTGTAATATTTGGCAACGACCGTGTACGTCCCGGCAGCAACGGCGATGTTTTGCGTAGCGCCGCAGTTGCCGAAGCAGTTGAAAATCGTGTTGAAATTCACGTCGAACACCTGCAACGAAGACACCGGCGCACCCGCTAGACCCGTGACGGTGATGACGCCGTTGCTGATGCTGATGTTGATGTTCGCCTGACAATCAGGCTGGGGCGCAGACTGGAAGATGCCCGCATCGTTGGTCGGGTCGTTTTCGCCGGGCGACAGGTCAATGTCGGCGGTGCAACCGTTGGCGGCAGCCACGTCGGAGTCGGTGGCGTCGCTGCCCACGTTTTGCGGACTGAACGTGTAGCCGGAAGGTTTGACTACGCAGACCCGGTAGCAGCCCGCTTGCAAATTCGTGAAGCCGTAGATGCCGGAGGCGTTGGTCTGGGTGGTTTGCAAGACCTGGTCTTGGCAGTTGCGAAGTTGGACAGAGACGTTAGGAACGCCGTTTTCACCGCTATCCTTGACGCCATTCTGGTTCGTGTCGTTCCAGACGCAGTCGCCGAGGCTGCCGGTCTGACCCACTGCGCAGCAAGGTGTAAAACATTGAAGAGCAGTGGACTGCGATGTTTCCCCGCCTGCGCCGGGCACGTTGGTGGAGTTGTTTTTAAAGGAAAACCAATGTTCGAGCGTGGCAGTCCAAGTGCCGGAGTTTTCAAAAATGTCTTCGACCGCTACGCAGACGTTCTGCCCGACGATGGAGCCGGAGTTGTTCTGCAAGCTGCCGGATTTGTTGACCTTGATGTCCACGTCGCAGAGCGTCATCACGCCGATGGAGTTTTGATAGCTGCCATTCGCCACCACGATATCAGTGCCATAAATGGATTGCCTGTTGTTGTTCTGCCAATTCCCGGAATCGTCGCCGTCGGAGTTGCCGAAGGAAGTCGGAGTGGCATGATTCAAGCCCCGGTCTCCGATTTCGATGCAGGAATTGATGATGACGTCCACGCCGTTCAGCCCCGTGCCGCTGCCGGTGCTTTGCAGTTGAAAATCGTGGGTGACGTTCATGCAGACCGTGTTCAGGTAGCGATAGCCGCCGTCGTTCTGAAAGTCGGCGGAGGTGCTGGTTTGGCTGGTGAAATTGACGCCCGCCTGTTCCTCGCCGATGTCAACGGTCGAGTTGGTGATGCAAACGACCGAGTTGGGCGATTGCTGAAAATTGCCGTAAGTGCGCAGCGTTCCGTTGGTCATGATGAAACGAGCGCCAGCCACTTCGGTCTTCAGGTTTCCGTTGTTGACAATCAGGGTGGGCCCATTGACGAAAACCACTGCGCCGCTCGATTTCAGCAGCAAATCCTTGTTGTTCACGATGACCGTGCCGGAGCCTGTCAGCCTGATTTTGTTGGTCACGTTGTCGGCGGAGACACCGGTGAGGCTTTGCCAGTCCTGCGTTCCGGTCACCACTTTGTCCACGTTCCAGGTAGTTGGCGGGGTGCATTCGGGAGCGGCGGCGGGTGGCGTGCAAACCTGCGCAGGCGGCGGCGGGGGCGCAACATAGACGCCGCTCGTGCCGGAAGTCATGCTGAATTTATTGGTCGTCGTGTACCAGCCGCCGACAAAAATGCCGTTGCTGAACGGCGATGTTTCGCCCGAAACCGGGTCGCCGGTGGTCAGCCAGTAGCCCGTGAAAAAGCCGCCGCCGCTGAAATTGGAGCCATTGACGATGGTCGCTCCCGTGCCGTCGTTGAGTTTAACTCCCTGCGGATAAGGCGCAGCAGGCGTCGTGCCGCCGCCGCTGGAATTCAGGTTTCCGGCAACGTGAATGAAACTGGAAGGCTTCAACCCGCCCAGCGGCACGATGGCGCCGCCGCTCTGAAATTTCACCGTTCCCTGGTAGCCGTTGCCGAAGTTGGCGTCGGAGTCCCAGCGCAGGATGAACACGTCGCCTGCGTCGCCAGTGACGTTGATTTTGGTGGAAATCGAAAGCCCGGAGGTGACGTTGACGACGAAGGTTTCCGCCACGCCGTTTTGCTTGTTCAGCCCATTCAGCGAAGTGGAAGACACGCTGGAAAAACCTGCCGACACAGGCAAGCCATTGATTTGGGCAAAAGCATTGCTCAACTCCGTTTCTAAGTTGGAAATCAGCGTAGTTTGGTTCAACACGCCAAAAGCCTGCGCCGGATTCACCTGCCCGGGGTCGTTTTGGTCAACGATGCCCGCCCAAGCGCCCAAACTGCTGGCGTTGGTGTAAATCGTTCCGGCGAAAGGCACACCGCCAGAGGTGGTTTCGTTAGCCTGAATGCCATCAATGGCGACATTTCCGGCAAACCCTTTTGTCGCTCCTTGCCAGTTGGCTTTTGTGCTGCCGTTGGCAAAGAAAAACAGGTAGTTGGGCAGCCCGCCCAGGTTCACGCCGCCGATGACAGTTTGCGCCTGGCTTGTCATACTCACCAATGCGAATGCGGTTGTCAACATGATTTTGTAGAAATGCTTTGTCATGAGTGTTTGCTGGCTTGCATTGCCTTTTGACTGAAATGACCGGCTATGCGGCGACTTCCGTCACTCGGCAACACAAGTAAGTTGATGGTTAAAAAAAGTGAGCTCCGGCTCGGATGGAACCGGAAGAGAAAATGCTACCTCGATATGATGTTTGAAATGCGCAAGAGCGTGAGAAATCAATTGCGCTCCATTGATGTCAAGCAGGGAAGAATAAAACCAGCGCCCAAATGTGAATTGTTTTTCGAGATTCTTCAAGTTTGCCCTGTCAAAATCTCAACTATGGCAAAACGCACAATCAAAAAAGAACCGTCCCCCAATCGCATCGAAGGGAACAAGTTCGACAAAATCATCAAGGAAAACCTCGAAGCCATCGAGCCGTTTCTGCTGAAAAAAATAATCGGCTTGGACGAAAGCACACAAGTCGAAAACCTGCCTGCACTCAAGCTGCAAACCACCCTCGAAAAAGAGCCGGATTGCCTTCGGAAAATCCGCCGAAAAGGCAGCAAGAAATGGCAAATTCTTCAGGTCGAATTTGAAGCGAAAGACGAGCGCAGGACAGACAAGCGCATGGCTTTTTACGCGGCATTGATTGACATGCTGACCGGGCTGGAAGTCGAACAACACCTGATTTATTTGCTGGATGGCAAGCCAAAACGTTTCACCGGCAGCTTGCAGCGGAGCAATTATTCTTGCCAGTTCAAAATCCATTGCATCTCCGAGTGGAGTTCCCGGGAATTAATCAATTCCGATAAGCCGGAGGAGGTGGTTTTGGGCGTGTTGGCAAATCCGGAAGGCAGGAGCGGAGAAGAAATTATCCATTTGATTTTGGAGCGGCTGGCGCAACTTCGGGGCGATTCGGCAGAGCTGATGAAATTCATCCAGCAACTGAAAATCTTCTCCATGTTGCGTAATTTGCGGCGTGAAACATTAAAACAAGCAAATAAAATGAGCTTTACCATTCCAAGAGAAATTATCGAAGCTGATGACCTCTTCATCGAAGGCATGGAGAAAGGCATTGAAAAAGGCATGGAAAAAGGCATGGAAAAAGGTCAAACCGTGAAAGACATCATCGCCATCCGAAACATGCTGGCTAAAAAATTTGACCTTCCTACCATCTCCGACATCCTCGAAGTGACCCAAGACTACGTGCTGGAAATAAAAACCCAACTTGAAAAAGAGCTGGAAATCGTCGCCCTACTGAAAAAAGGCACACGAATTCCGAGCATTGCCAAAGCATTGGAAGTATCACGTTTGGTCGTCGAGGTTTTAAAAAAAGAGCACGGCAATTGACGGAGCCTTCTCTCAAAAAAAGCCCTTGGCGAGTCATTCGCCAAGGGCTTTTTTCATGCACAGCCTCCAGCGCAACTACCTGCCTGCCAACCAAATTTTTCCGCCACCTCTTGCGCCCAACCCAAATGCGCCTAACTTTGGGGCACAATTTTTGGAAAATCAATCCAGCAACCTCCCTCCCAAGATTTTCCAACTCTTTTTCTTCTCCTTCTCAACAAGTTTAATTTTCAAACATCACCTCCCGCCTTTTCGGTCATGGCTTGCGCCGTGCCGTACCTATTGCATTGCATCGAAAAACAAACGTGTCTGACATGGAAACAAACACAACACAAAGGACTACCTGCCTTTTGGGGTTTGCCCTCATCTTTATTTTTCACATCTTCCTTGCGGGCAACTTGTCCGCAGAAAATTACTTGCCGAAGCCGCCTGTCGTCACTTCCTACACCACCATTGCCGACGGCAACTGGAACAGCGCCTCCACCTGGCAGGGTGGAGTCGTGCCGGACGAGTTTCTCGGCGGGGATGTGGTTAATATCAATCACCGGGTGGTCTGGAATGCAGGCAACGACCTGTGGGTGGAGTCGGGCACGCTCAACGTGAACAGCATTTTGATTATTCCAGACCACAACATCAAAATGGAGGATGCTTCCGGGGTGACCAACCTGGACGGTTTGATTATTATTTATGACAACAACTTTGAAAACATTGCCGGACGGGTCAATTTCAATGGCTGTAGCGGCATCCAACTGCGAAATGGAAACTACAAAGACGAGAGCAGCATCGGCACTTTTGGCAACGGCTATATTTTTTCCTTGAATGGCAACGTCGAGGAATACAACGGCGGAACTTTCAGCTCCGGCATTGATTGGTGCTGCACCAACGGCAACGGAGTTAGCATGATTATCCCCGAAGACTGCGCCGCTGCCTCGCCGCCGAGTGGTTTCACGGACGAGACCTTTTACTTGACCACTTGTCCAATTGTTGAAATTTGTACCAACGGCGTGGACGACGACCACGACGACCTCGTGGATGGCGACGACCCTGACTGTGCCTGCGACCAATCTTACATCCTCGTCGCCAGGGACAATGCCGAAGTCCTCGAAGTCAATCTGGCGACCGGCATTTCGAAGGTAGTTACCACTTCTCCCTACACTATTGACAATCTCAACGCCCTGGCTGCCAACCCCGACCAGCGGCTCTATTATTATGGCATTGACCAAACTGTTTATTTCTGGAACCCCGAAACGAACGAACATGGCGAACTGGTTGACCTCACCGGTCAAATTCTCTCCAATGAGTCTTTGAGCAGCGGTGCAGCAGGCTATTTCAATGGCTACCTCTACCTCGGAACTGAAAACGGCGACCCCGGAAGCTATCCCAACGTGTATCGCATCGAACTTTCGGCTGACGGGCTTTCGGTCGAAGGCAATGCTACCGACCTGAACATTCCCATCCCCACCAATCTCTCCTGGGGCGACCTCATCATCACCAGCGAAGACGGCATGACCACCATCTACGGCATGGCGGCAGCGGGAACCAGCACCTTCTTCAAATACGTGGTTCCGACTGCAACCTACACCACCATTACCAGCAGCCTCGCTACCGAAATGCAACTCGGCGTGGACATTGACGGCAATACCTGGGCGGGTTCATTGAGCAGCGGTCAGATTCAAAAAATCAACCTGGCGACCGGCACTTTTTCCGGCACGATTCACAATTTCGGCGGAAAAATCTGGGACTTGACGGGCCCCATCAACTGCCCGCAAGCCGTCGAAGTCTGCGACAACGGCTTGGACGACGACAGCGACGGCTTGATTGATTGCGACGACTCGGATTGCGACGCCGACCTCAGTCATGCCACCGCCGTCTATGCCCAAAGCGGCATCACCAACCCAAACAACGCCATCGGCGCTCCGAATGGAACTTACGCAGAAGTCTGGGAAACAACGGATTACATCACGCTCGACCTCGGCTCGGTCAAGCCTGCCGGCACTCGCTACGGCATCACCTGGCGCAGAAAAAGTACCTACGCAGACGTCGTTTCGGCAGAAATGATTGTGGAGGAGTCGTCCAATGGTTCGGCTTACACCACGCACCCAACCAACCCTTCCACCACTTCCACCAGTGCTTTTGTCCAAACGGTGATGACCGCCAATTCCAGCTTCCGCTACGTGCGCATCAAACAACTGACGGGCACGGGCGACGACCTCGATTTGGACGCCGTCAGCTTGCTCGGCTGCCGTTCGGAAAAATGCAGCAACAGCTTAGACGACGACGGCGACGGCTTGACCGACTGCGCCGACCCCGATTGCGCTGGGTCAGGTTTGGTAAATCCTGACGCAACGATTTGTGTGGGCGACACTGCCTACCTGAATGCGCTGATGGACGGCGACCAGCACTGCGATGTTTTTTCCGAAACCCTTGCCCAGTATCAAGGCAGCATTACAAATTCGTGGGATGCGCTTTACCTGCCGGACGGAGCGGGGGCATATTTGTACAGCGTGACCAACAACGACTACACCCGCCTGGTCTTCGACCTGGGCGAAGTCAAACCTGCGGGCAGCCGCATTTGCGCCAAGGTGAAATCTGCGACCAACGGCGTGGCGGCTACTTTCAGCGCCTGGATTTTGGCGAGCGGCGTCCCGGCAACGGGAACCTATACTTTGATTGGAACTTACACCACCACCAGCAGCACCTACCTGGATTTTTGCTTCACCTTGCCTACGGCGAACCGCTATTTCAAGATTTCGCAAACCTCCGGGGGACCCTTTTACGTGGATGCACTCGCCGTTGACTGCGATGGAAACGGCACGATAACTTACTCCTGGAGTTCCGGTGAAACATGGTCTTGCATCAATCCAACTCCCACTTCCACAACGAATTACACCGTCACCGCCACCAACGCACATGGCTGTGCCGCAACTGACGTTGCAACGGTCACCGTGCGGGCTGCGCCGACCGTGAATGCCGGGGCTGACCAAACGATTTGCACCGGCGGCAGCGCCAGCTTGACTGCCACCGCTTCGGGCGGCTCAGGCACTGCCTTCGAAATAAAGCCGACCCATTCCAGCAAATGCCTCCAACCCACCGGCGGCGGCGCTGCTTCCGGCACGAACGTCGTGCAATGGACTTGCGCCAGCACCGCCACTCAAAAGTGGGTATTCATTTCCACCGCCACCGGCAACCCGGTCACTTCGATTACCTCCGGCAGCACCTATTATATTATGAATGCCAACAGCCACCTCTACCTCTACCCGGAAGGCGGCTCGACGGCAAACAACGCTGCCGTAGAGCAGAACTCGGTCTATTCCGCCGCCAGCCAATGGACGGTCACCGACCTCGGCAGCGCTGTCTATAAAATCGTCCACACCAGCAGCGGCAAGTCGCTCGACATGAGTGGCGGCAGCGTTGCCGACGGCGGCTCGCTGATTTTGTACACCTACTCCGGCGGCGCAAACCAGAAATTTTACCTCACCTCGACCAGCGCCTACTCGTATTCGTGGAGCAACAGCCTCGGTTCGACCGCCTCCGCCACGGCGACCCCGGCAGCCACCACCACCTACTCCGTCACCGTCACCGACGCAAACGGCTGCACCGCAACCGACCAGGTGACTGTCACCGTCGCCGCCGACCCAACGATTTCGGCGCAGCCAACAGGTTTCACCGAGTGCATCGGCGGAACGCAAGCCTTGAGCGTCACCGCCACCGGCGGCACGCCGAGCCTGACTTATCAATGGCAATCCAGCCCGAACAACTCGACCTGGACGAACGTCTCCGGCGCAACTTCGGCAAGCTACACGCCGCCCGCAACTGCCGCAGGAACAACGTATTATCGTGTCGTCATCTCGGCGAGCGGCAATGGTTGCGGCAGCGCCACTTCGAGCAGCGTGGTCGTTTCCGTCGTCGCAGACCCAAGCATTTC
>CAZHLB010000145.1:0-11366 GCA_964533005.1 uncultured Saprospiraceae bacterium | reverse complement strand
TGAGACGTGGACGGTTCCTCTTCGAGGATGACAAAAGCGACTCAGCCAGACGTGCCAAACAGTTGCCTCTCACCAGTTGAAAGTCAAGCAAAGATAAGTTCTGAGGCAGCTAATTCCTTTTGTAAAATCATGGTTTCAACCTTTTCAGCTAACGCCTTCTCCTCCAAAATCAACGAAACTCCTGCCTGCCGCCACCATCCACTTTGCCGCAATTTTTTCAGCGAAACCACTCCCCGCCGGTAGTGCAATTGCCTGCCCGAATAATATTCATGCACCGCCTCGAAAGCATCCACCGGCACTTTTTCCCAGTCATCAAAACTCACATAGGCATTGAGCAAAACGTCTCCCGCCAAGCAGGACGGGCTTTGTTCCAACAGCTTTTTATGCTCGTATTTGTAGTTGTAGCGCAGCGCAGACAAGTCGCTCAGGATGGCGCTCGCCGTCGGGTAGCCGCCTGCGCCTTTGCCGTAAAAAAACTGCGTGTCCGCCAGCGCCCCGGTGAGCGCCAAGCCGTTGAATTCATTTTTTACCTGGAACAAAAGGTGGTCGGATTTCACGAATTGCGGCAGCACAAAAGCCGCCACCGAGCCATCATCTAGTTTCACTGCCCTGGCGACCAGCTTGATTTGCGAGCGGTTCGCTGCGGCGACTTCCGCATCGAAACTGCTCACCGCTTCGATGCCGTGAAACAGCAAATCCTTCGGCTTCGCTGCAACGCCGAAGGCATGGGCGAGCAGGATGCAAAGCTTGTTCGCAGCGTCTTGCCCGGACACGTCGAGCGCCGGGTCGCTTTCTGCAAAACCCTTTTCCTGCGCAAGTCGCAGTGCTTCGGAATAGCTCAGGTTTTCCTCGAAAATCTTGGTCAGGATGAAATTAGTGCTGCCGTTGATGATGCCTTCGATGCCTTCCAGCAACTCGTTGTCGTAGTATTCTTCGAGGTTTCGGATGATGGGCAGGCTGGCGCAACAGGCGGCTTCGTAGAGCAGTGGCGTGCGACAGCGGAGTTGCAAATCCACCAATTCCTCGAAGTGTTGGGCAATCATTTTTTTGTTGGCGGAAATCACCGCCTTGCCTCGCAGCAGGCTCTCCCGAACGATTTCAAACGACGCCTCCGCATCGTCAATGACTTCGATGACGACGTTGATTTCCGGGTCGTCCAGCACGTCTTCCTTGTGACTGGTGAAAAAATGAGCGGGAATGTTGCGCCGCTTTTCCGGGTGTTTGATGCAGATTTTTTTGACGGCAGCATGCAGGTTCGGCTTCTGGCAAAGCACGTCGAACACGGCTCCACCGACGACGCCGTAGCCAAAAAGACCAACGCAGAGTTGTTTGCGGGGAAAACTGAAAGGAGTTGCCTGGCTCATGATAGACTGATTTTTGAAGTGAGAAAATCAGAGCGGCAGCTTACCAAGAGGTATGAGGTATGAGGTATGAGGTATGAAATCATACCTCATACCTAAAAAAAAAGCTCATCCAGCAGTCGCCGAATGAGCTTCCCTAATGCTAAACGGATAGCAATCTCATGAAAAGCGCTTACAGACGACTTATCTTTCCCAATTACTCGGGATGGAGTTGGCACCTTTCCCCGGCTCAAACGCCGGAGGAGGTTGTCAAGGCTTCAACGGGCCATTTCCCTCAGCCTTTCTTGATAAGGTTGCAGCTCAAAGAACTGGCGCAAAAGTAGTTGGCGATTTTTTCAAAACCTAACAAGCCGCTGATTTTCATCCTGTCAGCTTTAAGCTTACCATCTCTTGCCGCAACTGCTCCTTGTCAACAGCCACGACGCCTACTTTTTCCACCACCTGTCCGCCTGCCAGATTTGCAAG
This sequence comes from uncultured Saprospiraceae bacterium, assembly GCA_964533005.1. GTDB lineage: Bacteria > Bacteroidota > Bacteroidia > Chitinophagales > Saprospiraceae > UBA6168. Next base: position 9,540 of record CAZHLB010000145.1, on the reverse strand, counting down.
CGAAGCAATTTCCTCCACCGGCAAGCCAACCGCCATTGCCAATGCTGCCACGCTGATGACCGTGTCGCCTGCGCCACAAACATCCGCCACGTTGCGAGGCTGGGTGGGACAGAGCAGATTTTGCTGCCCATCGTCCACGAAAGCGCCTTTTTCAGAAAGGGTGATGAGCGTAATGTGGTTGTTCAATTTTTCCCGCAAAAGCCGGGCGGCTTGTTGCAAAGCTTTGGCTTCCGGCTTGACTGGAAGATGCAGCGCATCGCACACTTCTTTCAAATTCGGTTTGAAAAGTTCGACGCCCCGGTACTCCCAAAAATGGCGAAACTTCGGGTCAACGGCTACCGGAATCTGTTGCCGGCTGGCTTCTGCGAGCAAGGCATGAATGACTGGTTTTGACAAAACGCCTTTGTTGTAGTCTTGCAAAATGACGGCATGAAACTGCCTGGCATTCATCAAATCAATCACCCGGCGCAGGAAGGTTTCTTGCTCTTTCGCCGACAGGTCGTGCTTGGATTCCTTGTCGAGCCGGAGCAAATGTTGGTTGCCTGCAATCACCCTCGTTTTCACCGTCGTGCTTCGCTCCTTCGAGGCGACGATGCCTTGGTCATCCAATCCGCTGCCTGGCAAAAGCTCGAAAAAGCAGGCGCTTTCCGAGTCTTGTCCAACCACTCCGCAAAGCCATGCTTTTGCGCCCAGCGCTTGCACGTTGAGGGCAACATTGGCAGCGCCGCCGAGCCGGTTCTCCTCGCCTCCCCACTCCAGCACCGGCACGGGCGCTTCCGGCGAGACCCGGCTGACTTTGCCGGTCAGGTAGCGGTCGAGCATCACGTCGCCTACGACGAGGACTTCGAGGCTTTCGAATTTTTGAAAAATATCCATGCGGGCAAAAGTAAATGGCTGAATAGTTAAATGGCTGAATGGCTGCGTAGCCATTCAGCCATCTAACTATTCAGCCATCCAACAAAAAACCCAGTGGGGATTGACCACTGGGTTTTTTATGTGCCGACTTTTAAGACTGGTCATTTTTGAGCGCCGTTGGCGCTTTTGCCATTTTGTCCAGTCGCCAGCTTGGCACGAATGGCTTTTATTTTTTCTTCCGGCAACCCGGTAAGCTCGGAAAGGAAAAAGTCTGACCAATCGGGAAATTTCAGCAGGAGGCGTTCGGCAACTTCTTCTTTGCCTTCCACTTTGCCTTCGATTTTGCCTTCCTTTTTTCCGGCTTTCAAGATATTTTGATACGAAGTCATGGCGGTACGTTTATAACTCGCCTTGATTTTTTCAACCAAAGCGATGGATTTCTTTTCGTCAAAATTAGTCAGTTCCAGAAAGTAAACCAACAGGGCATGTATAAAATCCTGCCCTTCCTGCGTCGTGTCGTAAAAATCGCCATACACAAAAATGTCTTTGAAACTGCGCCCGAGGTAAATTGGATTGAATGCATATTTCAACACCAGCAAGGCGTTCACCAAATAGCCCATCCGCAAGCCCATGATTTTCTTTTTGTTGAACCGCCCGATGTCAATCAAGAAGTAATCAGGCGCTCCCACATAGCGCCGCAATGCTTTTGGCAAACCTTTGAAGTACGCATGAGGCGGCTTTTTCACCCACCTCTTTTTTCCGTGATAAAGTAAGATGATGATGACCGGCGTACGTGGTTTTTTGTCTTTTCGGTCTTGCTCATGCTTCTGCGTGACGTAGGCTTGCAACTGGTCGTAGATGAAATCCGGAACCTCACTTTTATGCTCGACCAGAAAAGACAGGATAAGTTCATCCCCTTCTATTGTCTGGCAACTGAACAGCTTGTCAGTCAGGTATTTTTTCAGGCGAGGCGAGAGGAAAGTGCCTTCCACCGGCTTTAATGTTTCCAGCCGGAGCAGCTTGGTCAGCTTCGACGGAACGACCTGGTCAAAAAAGTCAACGTAAACCGATTGGAAGGAGAAAATGAAGCGGACGAAATTGTCGTGCGGGGAGTATCTCATAATAGTTCAGCTTTTGCCCGAAAGGTAGAAAACGGTTTGTTTTTGCTTGATTTTCAGGGAAAAGAAAAATGGCTTGGCGTCTCGCAACGCCAAGCCATTTCATCTTTATCATTTCGCTGGAACAGCTAACCATTTAGCCATTCAACCATTCCAGCCATTCATTTACTTCACCAAAGTCACGTCTCCTTCAAACAACTCCACCGCCCCGTCAATGTATTCCACCTCGGCAAACCAGGTGAACACTGCCGGGTCGAGCGGCTTGCCCCGGAACCAGCCGTCCCAGCCGAAAGTCGGGATGGACTCGGGCACGAAGTTGTAGTATTCATACACCGTTTCGCCCCAGCGATTGAAGACCAGGAATTTTTTCACCTGCGTGATTCTATGGTTTCCGGTCACGTTGAACACGTCGTTTCTGCCGTCCTCGTTGGGCGAGAAGGCATTGGGCACGAACAGCGGGTGGTCTTTTTTCACGAAGACCGTCAGCACGTCTTTGTCGGTGCAGCCGTCTTTTTCAATCGTGACCGAATAGGTCGTTTGCTCCGTCGGCGTGATGGTGATTTGGTCGCAAATCACGCAAATCGTATCGGCGTTCGCAGGCGTCCAGATGATGGTGTCCAACTGGCTGGGCGGCGGCGTGGAGATGATTTGCAGCACGACCGACTCGCCCAAATTCACAATCGGGTCGTTGCCTTCGAAGGCGCCCTGGATTTCCACCTGCACTTCTTCCGGCTCTGCCACCGAGAACAAAATCGTCCGCTCGCAGCCTGCACCGTCTTCGATTACGATGGTGTGTTCGCCTGCGCCGAGGTTGGTGAATTGTTTCGAGGTGGAGAACGCCGAACCGTTCACCGAGCAGAGGTAAGGTGGCTCGCCGTTGGTGATGCTGTCAATCACGAGGAATCCGTCCGACAAGCCAAAGCAGCTCACGTCAGAAATCGAAATGTGCGGCTCCGGCACGGTGATGGTTTTTTCCACCTCCACCACGTCGCTGTCGGTGCAGCCGAAAGCTGTACTGACTGTCAGCGTGTACGTGCCTGAATCCACTACGCCAGTAGTTGCCAGCGATGGGTCGTTCACGTTGCCGCCTGTCCAGGTGTACGTTGCGCCAGGGGTCGTGCCGCTGCCGCCGATGGTGACTTGCTGCACGTCGCAGTTCAAGTCCTGGTCAGCGCCTGCGTCCGCCACCGGTTGCGGGTGGATGGTCACCGTGAACGAAGCCTGGTCGTCGGCGCAAGGCGCAACGGCGTCCATCGTGTAAGTGTAGGTGTACGTTCCCGCCGCAAGCGTGGAAGCGTTGACCGTGCTGCCAGAGACGGGCGAGCCATTTTGCGTCCATTGCCCGCCGGATTGAGCGCCGGTGAGTTGCGCCATCAAATCAATCACTGGGTCTTCGTCGTCGCAAAATTCGAGGTTGCCATTGGCAGTGCCTGCTTCCACCGGCTGGTTGACGGTGATGGTGGCGCTTTGCGTGGAAGTGTTTTCGCAGCCGGAAGCCACGTCCGTGATGGAGACCAGCGTGTAGGTGGTCGTCATGTTGGGCTGCACTTCCAGCGTGAACGAGCCGGGCTGCGGGACATTCAGTATTGGTTGCAAGACGCCATTCGCCAAGTAAACAACCTCGAACGGGCCTGTGCCAGTTACCGAAATCGTCACGTCGGCGGACTGACCGGCGCAGACGGCTGTCGTGCCGCTGATGTTCAGCGTTGGCAACGGGTAGAAGATAATCGGCGTGCCCGGAGCAACGCTGAGGCAAAGGTCGGTCAGGTCAACATTGCCGTTAGGCAAGCCATTGCCCGCAACGGCGCTGATGTAATATTGAATGCCCGCCGACATCTGACCCACCAGGAAAGTGAAGCCCGGCGTCGGGCTGGTGGCGATGATGGTGCCAAGCGTGTTGCCATTATTCGTGTGCAAAATGTAAACAAGCTCATCGTTGGGGTCGAGGAAGGAGCCGACCGTGGCAGGAACGCTGGCAGTTTCACCCACGCAGAACAGGGACAGGGTTGCGTCCATGTTACCTGCATCAGTGAGGCATTGGCACGTATCGGCGCCGGAAACAATGCTCGGACCGCAGCCGTTGACGTCGTCCACCGAGAAATTGTAGGACTGACCGCTCGGAATTGGGTTGCTGGTAAACATTCCCGAAGACAAGGTACCCGTTGGAAACACGGTGTAAGAAGCCGGGTCGCCGCCGGCAATGTCAAAAGTAACCGTGAAGGTCGTGCCCGTCGGGTCGCAGGAAGATGTAGCATTGATAGCTTGCGGCGGCTCGTTGACATTGACCGTTATCAAGCCATTAACCGTGCCGTCGCAGTTCGCATCCGTCACGCTTTCAAGGCTGTAAACCGTTGAAGCAGAGGGGCTTACCGGGATGTTGGCAGGGCTGCTGTTGAACGTCTGGGTGAACATTTGCCCACCTGCGTCCATGTATTCAACCGTCCACGGAGCAACGCCGGTCAGGGTGAAAGTCAGGTTAGTGCTTTCGCCTGCGCAGATGTTGCCGCCACCGCTAAGTGCCGCTGTCGGGATGGCGTTGAACACCACCGGGACGCCTGTGCCTATCTGTTTGCAAGGGTCGTTGAGGTTGACACAACCGCTGCCGTTGTCGTTGCCGACGACGGGAGAAATGAGGTAGTTCGTGCCATAGCTCATGTTGCCCGCCTGGAAAACGAAGGACGGCGGGTTGACGGTCGTGCTGGCAATAGGCACGTTGTTGCCGGTGTGCAGGATGAAACAAAGCACGTCGTCTGCATCGAGCACCTCGCCGCCTGGCAGGTAGGTTCCAATTGCCGGGTCGCTGCCGCAAACTTTGATGGGCGTCGGATCCATGTCGCCAACTTCCGAGAGGCAGTTGCAATCCACCATGTTTTGCTGCGCAATATCAGCCGGGCAGCCATGCCCATCGGTCACCTGGAAATTATAGCCTTGTCCCGCCGGGATGGGGTCGCTGCAAAACTGGTTGCCCGTCAGGGTGCCAGTCGCAGGCGTCACCGTGTAGCCGGTCGGGTCGCCGCCGTTGATGTCGAAGCAAACCGTGAAGGCAGTGCCCGTGCCGTTGCAAACTGGGTCAATGCCGGAAATGGTCGGCGGTTGATGCACCGTGACCGTTGCCGAACTACTCACTGTATTGGTGCAATGCTCGTCGGAAACTGCCGTCAAATCGTAGGTCGTGGTCGCTCCCGGCATCACGTTGTAAGTGTAAGGAGTGCCGTTGATGCCGCTGACGGGTGTGCCGTTGATGGTTAGCGTCCACGGGGAGTCGCCGGTCAGGTTTATGAGCAGGTCAACCGAATCGCCGGGGCAGATTTCGGTCGTGCCGGAAATGCTGGCGGTTGGAATTTCACGGAAAGTAACTGGCGTACCCGGCGCAACTTTCAGGCACGGGTCGGTCAAATCCACCCCGTTCGAGCCATCGTCATTGCCAGCGACCGAAGAAATGTAGTAGGTCGTGCCGTAGCTCATCGAGCCTGCGTCGAAAGTGAAGTTGGGCGTCGAGTTGGTGGCGAGCACCGTGCCGAGCGTGTTGCTCGAACCGGTGTGCAAGGCATACACCAAAACGTCGTCGCCGTCGAGGGTCGTGCCGGTGGCGGCAGTTGCCGAAACTGGCCCGTCGCCGCATTCTTCGAGCGGCGTTGTACTCATGTCGCCTGCGTCGGTAGTGCAGTTGCAAACCACGATGCTCATTTCCGTCGTCTGCGGGTCGCAAGAGTTGGCATCGTCCACCGTGATGCTGTAGCCAGCGCCCGTCGAAATCGAATTGCTGGTGAAAATGTATGGAGCGGAGGGGCTGATGCTGCCCGTGACGCCGGTCACGACGTAGCTGGCGGGGTCGCCTCCGGTGATTTCAAACGTGACCACGTAGGCGGTGCTCGTTGCGTTGCAAGTAGTGGCGACGTTGGAAATTTGAACAGCGGTGTTCACCGTTACCGTAGCGCTGCCGCTCACCGTTCCGTCGCAGTTTACGTCGCTGACGGCGACGAGTGTGTACGAAGTGGTGGCGCTTGGGTTGACGTTCAAGGCGTATGGGTCGTCGCTGATGCCGGGGAGCGTTTGGTCGCCGGAGTCGTCATTGTAAGTAATGCTCCAAGGACCGACCCCGGTGAAATTAACTGCCAGCGTCGTCTGGTCGCCCACGCAAATCGCAGGATTGCCAGACAATGTCGCTGTCGGAATTTCATAAAAAGTCACCGGCGTACCCTGCGAAACCTGCAAGCAAGGGTCGGTCAAATCCGCCCCGCCAGAGCCATTGTTGTCGCCGACCACCGCCGAGAAATAGTAAGTCGTGCCATAGCTCATCGTCGCTGGGTTGAAGCTGACCGTCGGCGTATTGCTGGTCGCAACGATGGGCGCAACGACGCTCAGACCACTGCCGGAATGCAAAATAAACTGGAGCACGTCGTTGCCGTCGAGCGTATCGCCGGTGGCGTCATGGTTAACCGTGACCGGACCGTCGCCGCATTCTTTGACAGGGTTTTGGTCCATATTGCCGACGTCGGAGAGGCAGTTGCAGAGCACGTTGGCTTGCGCCACCGTGACGGGATTGCAATTGTTGGCGTCGTTGACGACGAAGGAGTAGCCTGTTCCGCTTGGAATGGGGTTGCTGGTGAAATTGCCTGCCGTCAAAGTTCCGCTCAATGGCGTCACCGAATACGAAGCAGGATTGCCGCCGGTAATGGTGAAAGTCACGGTGTAAGCCGTGCTCGTAGCATTGCAGGTGGTTTGGATGTTGCTGACCACCGGCGCATCATTCACTGTCACGTTGACCGAGCCGGAGCCAGTCCCGTTGCAGCCGTTGCCGTCGGTGACGTTGCCCAAAGCCACTGTGCCAGCTTGCGCCTCGCAAATATTGAGCGTGAAAGGGCTGGATGCTATGTTCAGCGGAGCTTGCGGCGCACCGTTCACCGTCCAGTTTACCACCCAGGGAGCGGCACCCGTCAAGGCGATGCTCAAAGGAGCGCACTGACCGGTGTTGGCGCAGATGCTGCCGGAACCGCTGAGGGTCGCCGTTGGTGCAGGATTTTGCTGCACCGTTGCCGTGCCGCTCACCGTGCCAACGCAACCCAGTGCGCCGGTGACCGAAACGAGGGTGTAAGTTCCGGGGGCGTTCACGGTCAGCGTGTGCGGGCTGCTCATGATGTTAGTTATCGTCGTGTTGGTCGAGCCGTTGGAATAGACCACATCCCACGGGCTGTTTCCAGTCAGGGAGATGGTCAAGTTAACAGGAGTGCTTGCTCCCTGGCAAATTGCGCCAGAGCCACTGATGGTTGCAGTCGGAGCAATATTGACCGTCACGGCTTGGCAAGTCTGGCTACTGGTGCCGCAAGCATTGGTTGCGGAAACGCAGACCTGACCGGAAGTTGCCCCATTGAAATTCACCTGAACACTTGCGCCTGAGCCGGTGATGGTTGCACCCGGCGGGGCTGTCCAGTTGTAGGTCACCCCTGCCACTGAGTTGCTTACTGTATAGGTGTAATTACCGCCCGTGTTGCAAACGGTAGCCGGGCCACTCATGGCTGGCGTCGCCGGAGGAGCGGTAACGGTCACTGCAAAGCAACCCTGCGGGCTCATCCCGCAAGCATTTTGCGCCGTAGCGCAAACCTGTCCTGCACCTGCTGCCGCTCCACTAAAATTCACCTGAACGCTCGAACCCGAACCACTGATGGAAGCGCCCGCAGGCACTGTCCAGTTGTAAGTCACCCCCGCCTGCACGTTGCTGACGGTGAAAGTGACGAGGGTGTTGTTGGCGCAAACGGCGGCAGTGCCGGTGACCGTTGGCGTATTCGGCAAAGGCTGAATGGCGATAGGAATGCAAGTTTGAGGAGACGAACCGCAACCATTGTTTGCTGTCACGCACAAGTTGCCGTTGGTGGAGCCCCAAGTCACCTGGTAAGTCGTCATAGTGAGCATGGTGACGGTTGAGCCAGTAGGAGCAGTCACCGTGTAGGAAGTCGGCGCAGGCCCGCCGCCGGGCGTCACCGTGTAAGTCACCTGTGAACCCTGGCAAGGGTTCTGATTGCCGGAGACGGTCGGCGCATTGGGCACGGCGTTGTTTTGCGTGACGGTCACGCAAATCTGGTCGCTGCAGTTGATGCCGTCCCGCTCGTGTGTGACAGTGAGGCAATATTGCCCCGGTTCGTCCACTATCACCGTCACGTCATTATTGGCGCCGACGATGCCGGGGCCCGTCCATTCGAAAGTGGTGGTGCTGCCGGGCGCATTGGCATAAGTTGAATTAAGACCATCCAATTGAAGTATTGCGCCAGAGCCGCAACCCAAGACGCCGGGCGGGGTGATGATTGCCACCGGGTCGAGCACTGCCAGGTCGAGCACCACGATGCTGTCGCAACCTTGATAGCTCGTGCAAGTCGGCGAATAAATGCCGGTTTGATTGAACAACTGCCCACATATCACCACACTGTAAGGATAGCAATGAGTGGAAGGAGGGAGGACGGTTTCAGGTATTAGAATGCTGTTGATGATGCAAAGAATCACGCTGTCGCAGCCGAGATAGTTTTCCAAAGTGACCGGCACCCCTGATGGCGGCGTTCCTGCGCAGAAGGTCTGCCCTGCGCATTCGACGCAGTCGCCGAGGCAGAGGTCGTATTCCTGCTCCTCCGGTTCCAGCTCTTCATAATGCACCGTGATGCAAGATTCCGGACCCTGTTCGCAGGGATTGGAGGAGGTCACGCAAATCTCCACATCCACACCGCCAGGAGGTGGGTTCCCCGACCAATTGACGGTAACGGAAGGACCAGGCGAACCCGAAATGGAGCCGTAGGTTGGCGGGTCCATCGTCCAGTCGAAAGTAGCGGCATTCGGGTTGCCCACTTCATAATCAGTAGAAGCGCCCGGGCAAGCCGTGAGCGGTCCGGTCGGCCCCACAGGGGCAGCCGGCGGAGCGGGCAAGGTGGAACCTTGAACCACGTTCACTACGTAGTCGCAAATGTCGCCTGCGCAACCATCGAACACCACGTAATAGACCTGACCCGGTACGAAGTTGGTATAAGTCAAGGTGAAAGGCGTGGTGACGCAACCACATTGGGTCGCCACTGGCGTACCGTTGCAACCACCTTCATAAATAGCGCCCTGCATCCCGAACTGACCGTTGGTGCCTTCGCAGTTGCTCATTACCACTTGCAAGGAAATGGTGGTGGAGCCAGCGATGAAGGCAAACCATTCGTCGTTGTTCAAGGCATTGGAAGGGCAGCCGGGAAATGGTTGGTTGATATTGTTGCCGTCCAGTGAGTCGCAGTAGCCGTCAATGTCAACACAAAGCACGGGGGCTTGCGGACAAAGGTCGCCTGGAACCGGGAAGCCGGGAGGCGGGCAATTCTGGGAAAAGGCATGGAAAGCGAAAAACAGAAGGGCAAAGGAGCCGGTTAGTAAAAGCTTCTTCATGGATACCAGATTTGATAGGTTGAGAAAAAAATTCAACCTAACAGGCTTTACCGGAAGCGTCTCTTGGGGGAAAAATTTTCCCCGCAGATGAGCCTCTGCGTGATTGTTTTTGTGTAGCCGTTGATGTGCCGGGTTGATTTACCCGTTACTTTTTTGGTCGCTTTGG
>CAZHLB010000144.1:0-11367 GCA_964533005.1 uncultured Saprospiraceae bacterium | reverse complement strand
CAATGGTACTGCCCCTAAAAGGTGGGAGAGTAGGTCGCTGCCAACTTATTTTTTCCTCATTCGCCTTCGGCGGGATTGAGAACACTACCAACAAATTATTCCTTTTGCAAAAAGCCCGTCCTGTGAATCAGGACGGGCTTTTTTTGTACTCCCAAGCTGGGAAATACCTCTCGTCTCCAATTTGATTTTAATATTTTTGACCTTTCTAATTTAAGCGGCTATGCGAAGGCTACACGCCATTATACCCAAGCCGTATGCCGCTCAAGCAATTACCCAACCAGCAAGCCGGATATTTTAGTCCTGCCCTTCGGAAAGAGTTTTCCACTCTCAAAATTGAACCGTTACTTCGTTCATTAGCCTTGTTTCGGGCGGAAACCAACTTTTCACAAAGACAAACTGGCGTTCCTTCCGAATTTGCCGTGATTTATAACCTGATTGCTCGCGGCTTACCAACATCTCCACCGCTTATAGTTGAAGAAGCATTGACAACCTTGGGTTTTACAGAAAAAATGGAGGAACGCGGCAGCATCTTTTTTAAATTAACCGAGAAAGGCAAAGAAGCAATAGAGGCATTTTTTACAGCCCTACATATTACAGACAAACGGCTACAAATCAACCAAACAACTTTCCCTTTTGATGACGAATTCGGCAGCAATTTCGAGCGCCAATTTTATTACGGGGCTGCCAAAAGCTTCCCACATATTCAACAGCTTCTCCAACCGCAAGTGCCTTTTGATAGGATTTACCAAAATTTCAATCCTGCCGTTGGAGGCTTTCGCAGTCAACAGGTTGATTTCGCTTTTCCTGTGCCTTACCAACAAAAGGAAACAAAAAATGGAATTGAGAAAACTGGTTATCAGGGCTTTGTCGTCGAAGTGGACGGAACAAACTATCACTGCACCCTTGACCAACTTTTGCTCGACGAGCGCCGGGATGAAGCCGCGAAATGCAATGCCTGGCAAAGCCAACGCTTGAGCAACAATGCCCAAGCTAACGCCGTGCCGGAGAATTTGAACCAAAACAAATACATCAATAAAGTTGGCGAGCATCTAAAAAAATCATGGACAGATAAGCAATGGCTGGATGTTTTGCAATTCGCTCTTTCGCCTTTCGCCATCGCACGAATTCATAAAATCATTCTCGAAGCCATTTTTGCAGGGCATTTAAAATGGGACGTTGCCGAATGGATTGTGGTCGTAATCGAACAGGATGTGCCATGCGCCCACCTTGCCATCGAAAGTCTTCAAGAATTTCTAAATGCCATTTTCACGCTCTCGGGAAACCAACGCCCGCCTCAAATCAGGCTCGAAAAAGTCTTTATCTCGAAAGAGTTTGCTGATGCCAGTCTCCATGCCGGAAGGAAAATTACCGTTGAAAAATTTGACAACACGCCCTGCGATTTGCTGATTGACATATCCATGCTGCGCCGTTCAGGTTTGGAGCGCCATCCTGCATACCCTGGCACGTTTGCCATTTTGCGTTCCGCACGTTGGTTTGAGTTTGAGCGGCAATTTGTTTTTGCAGCACCCATTGTTTACCGGGAAATAGTGGATGAAAAAGGGCAAATCCAATCGCCCGACGTGCTGGCAAGTCTTAAATTTTTCCTCCAAAACCTGTTTCGCAAAGTAGGTTTTCGAGATGGGCAATTGTCTATCCTACGCCGGGCACTGCGCGGGCAAACCGTCATCGGGCTGCTGCCAACTGGCGGCGGCAAGTCGCTGACTTATCAATTGGCGGCGCTGCTCCAACCGGGGGTGGCTTTGGTGATTGACCCTATCCGCTCCCTGATGAAAGACCAAGTGGACAGCTTACGACGAAATGGAATTGATGCCTGCCAACTCATTAACTCCTCTCTCAAAACCCACGAGCGAAAACTCGCTCTTCAGGATTTGGAAAAAGGGCGTGTGCTTTTCTCCTTCGTTTCACCCGAACGCCTGCTGCTGGATGAATTTCGTCAAGTTGCCGGACGCATGGCGAATGAGAAAATTGGCTTTTCCTGTTGCGTCATCGATGAGGCGCATTGCGTGTCGGAATGGGGGCATGATTTCCGAACGGCTTATTTGGCTTTGGGCAAAAATGCGGTCGAACATTGCCGACAATTCCGGCAGTCGAATGAAGAGCCATTCCAGCAAATTCCGCTGCTCGGCTTAACTGCCACGGCATCTTTCGACGTGCTTGCCGATGTGGAAAGGGAACTCCAAATCGCCGATGCGGAGGCAGTGGTGCGGCATGAGAATACGGTGCGGGAGGAAATTCAATACCAAGTGTTGGATGTGCCGGTTGAGTTTGAAAAAGGCTTGCTTTTGTTGTTAGGGAAGGGCTATGAAACGTTTCAAGCTACGCCGCTGAAGGGCAATGATTTTGCCATACGTGAAGCGGTAGCTCATGCCAAAATGGCTATGCTGACTAAGATTTTAAAAGATGTCCCAATCGAATATTCAAACTGGAATGCCGACGAAGAAATCAAAGAGGTCTTGCGCCATGCCTGGGAAAAGCTCTTTGACGATGAAACCCGGCGCAGCTATCAATCAGAAGCAGCTTATTTGCAAGAACGGTTTGAAAAAATCAGCTACCCCGATTTTTTGCCTGAAAAATTCTTTGCAGAAAATGGCGGTTTGGTGTTCGCCCCGCACCGACAGGGGGCGCTGGGCGTGACGGAAAAGTTTAAGCCTGCTACCCATGAAAACGACATTCAGAATGAACAGGGAGTAATTATTCATCATCGGGGAGAAGTTATCAGAGACCAAAACGGCAGACCACTACTCCTTCCACCTGACAGAAGAAAAAGCATTGCCGACCGGCTTGCCGGGGCAGGTTTTGAAGAAGCCATTCCCGAAAACTGCCCGACAGACGCTTCTGCGGCGAAATATGTCGGCACTTTCATGGGCGCCTCCGATGAAGCGGACGACAAATCCGAACGCATTGACCGGGACAGCTTTCGCAACCAGGACTGGTTTCTCGACAACAAGTTGAAACTCATGGTCGCCACGAAAGCCTTCGGAATGGGCATTGATAAGCCGAACATTCGCCTGACGGTGCATTTCAACATCCCTGGCTCGCCGGAGAGTTTCGTGCAAGAGAGTGGGCGGGCAGGGCGGGACGGAAAACTATCTATGTCGTACATTTTGCTGAACCGGCAGACGCTGCGCAGTTTTGGCAAGCGCCAAATCAAGTGGCTGGCGATAAACCGGGATGTTGTCGTGCCAGGCGAATTGAAGGACAAGTGGTTTGAGGAAGGCGACTTTAAAAAGCTGTTGCCATTTTTAGGCTTGCCGCAAGGCACGGTGGACGACCCGCAGGCGGTGCGCTTACTTCATACTGACCGGGACATCCTGGAATTTTTCCATTTCAACTCTTTCAAAGGCGAGGAAAAGGAGAAACTGATGTTGGAGGAACTGCTTACTTCTATCACTTTCCCAAGCTGGAAATCCAGCAAGCATTGGAAAGACAGAATTGAGAAAGACACGCACCGCAGCGTGAGAACAACTTATTGGAAAAGGGAAAGCGATGGCAGCCACCGGCTTTACCTGAACGGTGAGAAAGATACCAAGCTTGGCTACATTGATTTGCTAAACTGGCAATCTTGTTTCGTTCCAGAGGGAGCGGAGGAAGTGCATCAATCTTTTAAAAATGCTATTCTAGAAGAGATGGACGCACTGCCGGACTTGGAAAATTTTCTGGCTGCTTTCAACAAGGAAACCCCCTCATCAGAGCAGCCCGGCATCCTTCAAAGGCTGGAAATGGAGGAAGCCTTCGACCTGACGATAGGTTTTTCCAACCACCTCGCAAATGATAAGACTTTTGCCGAAGAGCTGATAAAATTCAATTTGCCCGCCCTCCAGAACGTCCTCCCGGTGAGTATTCGCAAGGCGCTGAAGTATGGCAAAGGCTTCGAAGGTTTTTGCGACCGCCTCCTCGGCATGACAGTAAATGAGATGGAGCAAGCCCTCGGACAGCAAAGCCTCACCAATTTTCGGAAGCTCTACCACGCCCGACGTATCAAGCCCGATACCGACAAGGCAATCTTCCGCCTCGTTTGCATTGGCGTAGCCGACGACTTCACGGTGTACTACCGTTCCAAAACGTATTGCCTCAAAATCCGGCGGAAGCCTCCAGCGAAATATGTTATGGCGTTACACGACTACATTCAGCGGTACTATTCCGACCTTCGGGCAAGGAAGGAAATTTTGACCCTCAAAGCGGTGGGGCTGCACGACGCCAGCCAGCCCGTTTCGCTGGAAAATATTCGCCTGAAAACCGAGGACTTGGGCATCGTCGTACGGGAGTGCCTCGATTTTCTCATTGATTTCACCTACCGGGAAATCGCCCTCAAGCGCTACCGCGCTATCGGGGACATGCTGGACGCCTGCGAGGATTTTTTTTTAAAGGAAAAAGAAGGTCGGCAAGGCAGCTTTGCCATGAAGGAATGGCTGTTTCTCTACTTCAACTCAAAATATGCGAAAACGAAGTACGAGGCAAAGTTGGACAGCGGGGCAGTTCTCTTTTCCTTGCTGGACGATACCGAAAGCGGAAAAGTCGAGCTTCCTTTCAAGCGCATCCTTGCCTACCTCGACCTCATGGCGCTTGACAAAAGCGGCAGCGAAACGGACAACATCAAGCACCTGCGGGGAGCAGCAACCCGGCTGCTGCGCGACCAGCCTGACAGAGCTTCTCTTAAATTGCTGAAGGCTTTCAGCTATTTCGTGCTGGGTCGCGCCAGCGAGCAGCTTTTTAAAGAAGCGCAGGAAGATTGCATTGCTGGCTTTCAATATTTTCTTCGTGAAGACCAAGCGGCAATTGCCGGGAGCGTGGAAAAATATAATAAACAAGTGCTTCGATATGCACCCAACCAAGGCAGGCAGAAAATCGAGGAATTCCTCAATAATCTACTGAATATCTTATTGCTCGAACACCATTCAAACTGGCTAAAACAATTCAATCATCAATTCTTAAACGGATTTTACAATGAATCCACACGAAACATTGCTCGAACTACAGAAGCAGTTGAGGCAGGTTGAACCTGCCGTTAAACTTTCGGCGGATGCCGCTCGCATCGCCCAAACCTGCAAGGATATAGCGGAAGAGGCAACGGAACTGCTATCCAAATTTGAGAAGATTTCGACCTATTCGATACAAGCTCTCAAAGAAGAAGCATCTGCTTCGATTAGCGAAGCTGCTGGTCATGCCCACCTTGCGATTGAAGGAATGGAGCATTCGCTTACAGCGCAGTTGGCATCCTTGAAAACGATAGTAACAACTATTACCGAGGAAGCCAGCGACGCTATGGAAGTTGCCAAAAAAGCTCATGATGAGCATGTGTTTTCTACTAAGAGCCAACTAGACGCTTTTGGAAAAAGCGTAGAAGAGAAGTTGCATGACGAATTGAGCAATCTCAAAAAGACCATTGAAATTGAAATCTTGGAATACAAAAAGTTGGTGGAAGCCGCCGAGCGGCTGGTTTCCAAAATCAATTCCATTGACTTTCCCCAACGACTCGACAAGCTGGACGCCAACGTTTCCGCCATCAACATCGGCATCCAAAACATTCAAACACGCTTGGAAAATATAGAGCGCAACTTAAAGGATGAAATAAGGGAGAATCAACAAGCGGTTAACCAGGTGAAAACAAGGTTGGAAGAATTTGCTGCAAGTTGGCAAGCAAAGGGGTTGTGGTTAATTATTCTCTTAATTATCAATGGATTGCTTGTAATTGGTGTATTGGTTTTTCTGTTTTTCAAATGAAAAGCCATTTCGGTTTTTGACGGAAATTGAACGTATCAGAAATGAAGAAGCCCGAACGGTTTTCCGTCCGGGCTTCTTCATTTCTTGCACAGTTGTTATTGCGGTTGAGAACTCGCTTCCTCCGCAGCCTTGCTCGCCCGAATTGAAAGCCCAATGTGAATCTCATTCCGAATCAAATCATCCGGCTTACCAGGGTAAGTAATGTTCCACTGCGACCGGTCAATGTTGAATTTCGCAACGGCATCCAACGTGTTTCCGCTCATCGTGATTTGCGCAGGAAACTCGACGTTTTTGGTCATGCCTTTCAAAGTCAGGTTACCGCTAACCGTGTGCGTCGGGTTGGCGACTTTGTACTCGCTGATTTCCTGCTGGCGAGGGTCGTCTTGTTCCGCCGTCGGCGTGCCTGCGAAGGGCGTTACCGAGGTCACTTCAAAAGTTGCATCCGGGTAGGTTGCCACATCGAAGAAGTCAGGCGATTTGAGATGCCCTTCCAGCTTGCCGCTGCTTTCCGCATCCACGGAAGCCGGGCCAACCACGTCGAGATTGCTCATGTCAATCACAAAACGACCGCCGGTCAGGCTGCCATTTTCGACCTTCAATTCGCCGCTTTTGATAGGCACGACACCAGTATGATAGCCGCTCACTTTCGTCCCAATCCATTCCATTTTGCTGGCAGTAGCGTCAACCATCCAAGTTTCGCCGCCAGCGGGCGTGGTCACTTCCTGCGCTTCGGAAGTTTTTGCTTTGTCGCTTTCAGGTGCTTGTGTGCAAGCTGCAAGCAGCAGCAACGAGAGAATGCTCAGTCCGAAAAAATTCTTTTTCATGATGTCCGATTTTGAATTGGTGAAAATAGGAACAGGTCGTTTTGACCCGTTCACTGAAAGTGCAAACAGATACTCTCCAAGCAGGTTCAGTTTGCTTATCTGTTCAATCCAGCATCTTCCCGACGAAAAAAAACTTCCGTCCCCGCCGGAAACCTGCCTGCTCGAAAAGCCGCCAAGCCGCTTCGTTTTGCTCATGCACGATGCACCAGATTTCACTGCAACCTTCCTTTGTGGCAAATTCCAACCCTGCTTCAATGAACTTCCTGCAGATGCCGCAGCGGTGAAATTTTTTCGCAACCGCCATATCCACGATGTATCCCATGCCCGCCGCCCGTTGCATCAGGAGGATGAAAAAACCGGCAAAACTGCCCTCTACTTCTGCCACGAGGAAAAGCACATCGGGCGAGATTGCCATGATTTCCAGACGCTCCCGGCTGAAAAAGGAGTAGGCTTCGCCTTCAAAATCTGCGATTTCTTCAGTGGCAGCGGCGAGGGTGAGCACGGAGTCGAGGTGCTGAGTTTGACAAGGCAGGATTTCAATTTTCATGACATCGAAAGCTGACAGGTGGAAAACGCCTTTTCAGAGAGAAAAAAAATTGGGATGCTTCATCAACACGACTTTTTTCTTCAACACATAGTCACATGAGTTCACATAGTTTTTTGAGTATCAGCAAACTATGTTTTCTTATGTGACTATGTGTTTTCAAAAAATGTGTGTTGGTGAAGCATCCCAAAAAATTTCATTTTTTTCTCTCTGAAAAGGCGTTTTCCACCTGTCAGCTTTGGGCTTGACTCAAAAAAACAACCCCGGCAGTTGCGCTGCCGGGGTCTGTAGTTTTTTCAAGTGTATGATAGTGCTTCGAATTCTGTTTTAGAATAGCCGGTTACGAGAGAAGACAATTGCTGATTGCTGATTGATGTCGGGACGTCCCAACATCAATCAGCAATCAACAATTATCAATCTCAAAGCAGCGGCGCAATCACCAACGCTACCACCGACATCAGCTTCATCAAAATATTGAGCGAAGGTCCTGAAGTATCCTTGAACGGGTCGCCAACCGTGTCGCCAACGACGGCGGCTTTGTGCGGGTCGGAGCCTTTGTAGTAGGTCTTGCCGTCAATGGTCACGCCTGACTCGAACATCTTTTTAGCGTTATCCCATGCGCCGCCTGCGTTGGACTGGAAGATTGCCATCAGCACACCGGTAACGGTGACACCCGCCAGCAAGCCACCGAGCATTTCCGCTCCGCCCAATTTGCCAACGAGCACCGGCGTAATCACTGCAATCAAGCCCGGCAAAATCATCCGCTTGATGGCGGCTTTGGTTGAAATTTCAACGCATTTGCCGTATTCGGCTTTGCCGTCTGCCTCGTGGAAAACCCTTTGGTCGGCTTCGTTCCAGGTTTTAAAATCTTTCTCGCCGTTTTTCCGCATGACCGCCAGGGCAGCTTTTAAAGCGGGAATATCGCTGAACTGCCGCCTCACCTCTTTAATCATGTCCATCGCCGCTTCCCCGACCGCCATCATTGCCAGAGCGGAAAACAAAAGCGGAATCATGGAGCCGACAAACAAGCCGCCCATTACCGTAGGTGAAAGCAAGTTGATGGAAGAAATCATAGTATCCGGATGCGTTTTATTGTAAACCTCGACGAAGGAGGCAAAAAACGCCAGCGCCGTCAGCGCCGCCGAACCGATGGCGAAACCCTTGCCGATGGCGGCAGTCGTGTTGCCAACAGCGTCGAGTTTGTCGGTTCTGCCACGCACTTCTTTGGGCAGGTCGCTCATTTCGGCGATGCCGCCTGCATTGTCGGAAATGGGCCCGTAAGCGTCCACTGCCAATTGAATGCCTGTATTAGAAAGCATGCCCACCGCAGCAATTGCGATGCCGTACAACCCGCCGAAATAATAGGAACCGATGATGGCTGCCGCCAAAATCAGCGTAGGAAACATCGTGGACATGAAACCCGTGGCGATGCCAGCGATGATGTTGGTCGCCGAGCCGGTCGCCGACTGGTTCACGATTTTCATCACAGGCGGCTTGTCAGTGCCGGTGTAATATTCGGTGATGAAACCAATCGCCAGACCTGCCACCAAGCCGATGATGGTGGCGAAGAAAACGCCATTTGCCGTCAAGGTTTTCGGCGCAGAGGAAAGCATGTCCTGGTATTGCCAGCTTTCCGGCAACATCCAGTTGATGATAAAATAAGAAGCGACAATCATGATGACGGACGAGCCGTTGACGCCCAGGTTCAGCGCAGCCTGCGGGTTGCCGCCCTCTTTCACCCGCACGAAGAAAGTACCCAAAATGGAGGTGACGATGCCCACGCCTGCGAGCAGCATCGGTAGCAGCACTGCGTTCAAGCCGCCAAAACGGGCGTCGCCGCTGAATTCTGGTAGTGCGAGAAACACGGCGCCCAGCACCATCGTACCGACAATTGCACCGACGTAGCTCTCGAACAAGTCAGCGCCCATGCCGCAAACGTCGCCCACGTTGTCGCCCACGTTGTCGGCGATAGTGGCGGGATTGAGCGGGTGGTCTTCGGGAATGCCCGCTTCCACTTTGCCGACCAGGTCAGCGCCGACGTCAGCCGCTTTGGTATAAATACCGCCGCCTACCCGTGCAAACAAAGCAATCGAAGAAGCGCCGAAGGAAAATCCGGTCAGCACGGTGATTACCTTGATGATATCCCAATCCATGTTGCTGTAAATCAGGAACAGGCTACCCAAGCCCAGCACGCCCAGTCCGACGACGCCCATGCCCATGACCGAGCCGCCTGCGAAGGCAATTTCCAGCGCCTTGCCCAAGCTGGTGCGAGCGGCGGCGGTGGTGCGCACGTTGGCTTTGGTCGCCACCCTCATGCCAATCCACCCGGCAAGCGCCGAGCAAAGTGCGCCGACGATGAAGGAAAGCCCGACGAGCGGCGAACTTTCTTTCGGGTCTTGGCTGCCGCTGATGCCCAGCAGGATGGCTACCACCACTACAAAAATGGCGAGCACCCGGTACTCAGCTTTCAAAAATGCCATTGCGCCTTCTGCGATGGCGTTGGAAATGCGAATCATCCGGTCGGTACCCGGGTCTTGTTTTGAAACCCAACCGGTTTTCCAAGCGGTGTACAGTAAGCCGAGCACACCGAGAACAGGAATTAAGATTGTCAACTGTTGCCCCATAATTTTCAAATTTTATTTGTTGGACTATTCCGAAAGCCCCAAAATGCAAGAGGTTCAATGTTCTTCCCACGCTGTTTTTTCAGGATTGGAACATTGAACCTCGACCTTTGCGGGTCTTTCGTTTGTGGGCGTCAAAAGTAAGACAAAAGTGAATTTTGCAAAATCTCCCGCTAAGTCCCGCTAAGGAGCGAAGTTTCGCAAAGCGAGACTTCGCTCCTTTGCGAGACTTTGCGGGAAAACACGTCTGACTCAAACCCGGCAACAGCCACTTCTTCAATCATCGCACATGGCAGGCATTTACATCCATATCCCATTCTGCAAGCAGGCATGTCACTACTGCAATTTCCACTTTTCCACTTCTTTGAAAAACAAGGGTGAAATGGTCGCCGCCATTTTGCAGGAATTAGAAATGCAAAAAGACTACCTCGGCGGCGAGCCGGTGGAGACGATTTACTTCGGTGGCGGCACTCCTTCCCTACTCGACCGGGCTGAATTGGACGCTTTTTTCGAGGTGATTTTTAAAAATTACCCAGTAGCGGCTGCGCCTGAAATTACGTTGGAAGCCAATCCGGACGACCTGAACTTGCAGAAAATCAAAGAATTGCGCCAAACGCCAGTCAACCGCCTGAGCATTGGCATCCAATCCTTTTCTGACGCCGACCTGCAATTCATGAACCGGGCGCATAACTCATCCGAAGCTGTCGCCTGCATCGAAAATGCCCAATCGCAAGGCTTTGAAAACCTGACCGTTGACTTGATTTACGGCTCGCCCACCACCACCGATGAGCAATGGGAAAAGAACCTCGAAACGGTTTTTCAATTTCAAATTCCTCACCTCTCCTGCTACTGTTTGACGATTGAAGAAAAAACCGCCCTGTCCCATTTTGTAAAATCCGGCAAAGCCCGCCCGGTGGATGAGGAGCAAGCCGCCCGGCAATTTGAGTATTTAATAAAACAAACGGCAACAGCCGGATATGAGCATTATGAAATCTCCAACTTCGCCAAACCCGGCTGGCATTCGAGGCATAATTCGAGTTATTGGAAAGGAAATAAATACCTCGGCGTGGGTGCCAGCGCACATTCATTTAATGGAATTAGCAGGCAATGGAATGTGGCAAATAATGCAAAATATGTGCAAGCCATATTGGCTGGAAATATTCCTTTTGAAATAGAAATATTGACGCCGGAGCAGCGGTATAATGAATATGTGATGACTTCGCTGCGCACAATATGGGGCTGCGATTTGAATAATATAGCGGTGAATTTCCAGCCATATTTTTTAAAAAATATAGCGCCCTATTTAGCGCAAGAAGCGGTGGTGCGCAGCGGCAATATTTTCCGCCTGACGCAAAAAGGCAAGCTGCTCGCCGACCGGATTGCGATGGAGTTATTTTTAGAGAACTGACCAGTCAATTTCATCTTCCGGCTCTTCCAAAATTTCTTTTACCCTGCCGACTTCCCCCGTGTCCAGCTTGACTTTGATGCCGTGCGGATGCTGCGGCGAACTGGTCAAAATGTCTTTGACGATGCCTTCGGTCAGCTCGCCGCTGCGCTGGTGTTGCTTTTGGACGATGGCGACGAGTTGACCGGATTTGATGTTTTTTCTTATGGTTTCTTTCATGTTTAAATACTT
>CAZHLB010000143.1:0-11393 GCA_964533005.1 uncultured Saprospiraceae bacterium | reverse complement strand
ACAAAATTTTTGACGAGGTCATCACCAAATTCAATACCGACTGGTATGGGGCGAGCCTGCCCGTATGACCGCCAAGGCTTTTCTGGATAAAGGCGCTCCTGCCTATATTTATCAGTTTGGGTATGTGCCAGTTGCCGCACGGGAGCGCTCTCCTTACGGTGCAGGTCATGGTTCTGAGGTGTCGTTTGTATTCAATACCTTAAATGCCCCCCGTTGGGGACCGCCAGTAGAGCCTACTGCTGAAGAAAAAGAACTGGCAAAAGTGATGTGTGCTTATTGGGCGAATTTCGCTAAAAATGGCAATCCAAATTCGCAAGGACTGCCCAACTGGCCGCTCTATAACCATAATGAGCAACCGATTCTTGATATTGAGCAGGACGGCAAGGTTGTGAGTAAACCAGACCCACGTAAGGCCAGGTTGGATGTAGTAGAAAAAGCTTTTGTGAAGCAACGGGGGAATATTCAATCCCGTGGCATTTAAGTGATAAACTATGCAAAAAGTGACATTAAATAATGGCGTGGAAATGCCCATCCTCGGCTTCGGTGTTTTCCAAATAGCCGACCAAGCTGAATGTGAAAGGAGCGTGCTGGATGCCATCGAAGTAGGCTATCGCCTGATTGATACCGCCGCTTCCTATCAAAATGAAGAAGGCGTTGGAAATGCCATTAAAAACTGTGGCGTACCACGGGAAGACTTGTTCATCACCACCAAACTTTGGATACAATCCAATGGCTATGAAGGCACGAAAAAGGCCTTTGAGACTTCCTTGAATAAACTGCAATTAGATTACCTTGATTTATACCTGATACACCAGCCTTATGGCGATGTATATGGCGAATGGCGGGCGATGGAGGAGCTTTATAAAGCCGGGAAAATTCGAGCTATCGGAGTCAGCAATTTCCATCCAGATAGACTGATGGATTTAATGGTAAACAACGAAGTTGTTCCGGCGGTGAACCAAGTGGAAACGCACCCGTTTAACCAACAAATTGAGAACCAGCAATTTATGGTTGAAAACGAGGTGCAGATAGAGTCATGGGCCCCCTTTGCCGAAGGGAAAAACGACCTTTTCCATAACGAGCTATTGGGTTCCATCGGCAAGGAATATGGCAAAACCATCGCTCAAGTAGTACTTCGCTGGCTGACGCAACGGGGCGTGGTGGCCATTCCGAAATCAGTTCGCAAAGAGCGGATGGCTGAGAACTTCAACAGCCTTGATTTTGAATTAAATGCGGAGGATATGGAGACCATTAAAACATTGGACCTGAAAACAAGCGCCTTCTTCGACCACCGTGACCCGAAAATGGTGAGGTGGCTGGGGGAAAGGAAATTGTAAGTTTGTTTAAAATCCAATTATCCTGATTGTTAAACTTAAAAAAACAAGAAAATGAAATTCCCATTAATCGGACTATTAATCATCATGAGTGCGCAGTTGTCCTTCGCACAAAACTCAAAAACTGAGCAGGAAATCATTCAACTATCCAAAGACAAATGGCAGTGGATGGCGGACAAAAACGTGGACAAGCTTGCTCCACTGTTCCACGACAATTCAAAGTTTGTCCACATGAGCGGCACCTGGAAAAAAGACGAAGAGCTTGACATCATCAAAACCGGAAGAATTTGGTACAAGAATGCCAAAGTCCATGACGTGGCGGTAGAAGTTTCCGGTAAAACTGCCATCGTCTGGAACCGGATTACGCTGGAGGCGATAGTCCGGGAAAATGAGGCGGTGAATGAATTTACCGTTACCGAAATTTATCAAAAAAAAGGCAAGCATTGGAAGCTGTTGGGCTTGACATTCAGCAGTGTGCGGGACACGCATACCATTAAACATTAGGAAAACAAATTCATTATGAACAATTCAATCAACGAAAAAGCAGATTCGGGTTTCAGCCGCCGCAATCTTCTTAAAACCGGTTTGATATTAACCGGAGGCTCATTAATGGGATGCGCCACCGGTGCGCAAACAAAGCAGACTTCCCAAAACGCTTCACCAAATACTGTCCAGGGACAGCGCAAGCTGGGCGGCACATTGGAAGTTTCCAGCGTTGGAATTGGCGTTCAGAATATGAGCCGCACCTATCAAACGACCATTCCTTCCCGGCCCGAAATGCACAAAATTATTCGCACCGCCTACGACAATGGCGTTACGTTTTATGATGCAGCCGAGGCTTATGGCCCTCACGAAGTAGAACGAATTTTGGGCGAAGGCGTCGCCCCCTTCCGAAACAAGATAGTCATCGCCACCAAGTTCGGTTGGAACATAGACCAGGAAACGGGCAAGCGTTTACCCGGGCTTAACAGCCGTCCGGAGCATATTAAAATAGTGGTGGAAGGAATGCTGAAACGCCTCCGCACCGACCGGATTGATTTGTTGTATCAGCACCGTGTTGACCCGGCTGTTCCAATCGAGGATGTTGTTGGAGCCATTAAAGACCTGATTAAAGAAGGAAAAGTGTTGCATTATGGACTTTCCGAACCGGGGCCACAAACCGTAAGACGGGCACATGCCACTCATCCGGTTACGGCTATCCAGAACGAATATTCGCTTCTCTGGCGTGGCCCGGAAGAGGTCATCATTTCACTTTGCCAGGAACTCGGCATCGGTTTCGTTTGCTGGAGCCCGTTGGGCGTGGGTTTTCTCACCGGAGCCATAGATGCCAATACACGCTTCGCTCCCGGTGACATTCGTGGCATAGAGTCCCGGTTCTCGCCGGAGAATTTACCCAATAATATGACACTGGTGGATTTGGTAAAAAGCTGGTCTATAAAGAAGCAGGCAACTCCCGCCCAAATATCGCTGGCATGGCTTCTGGCGCAAAAGCCGTGGATTGTGCCTATCCCCGGTACGACACAAATGGCGCACATGCTGGAAAACAACGGAGCTGATGATGTCAGATTTACTGCGGATGAGTTGAAGGAATTCAATAAGCAATTGGATGCTATTAAAATTATAGGTGAAAGACTACCTGCTGCGGTATTGGCTTTTTCAGGCGTGGAAGCACCACCAAAGAAATAAACATGAAAAAGGCAATCTTCCTTTCGCTAATCATCGCATTGTGTATCGCATCGGGTTGTTCAAATGCACAAACAACCGCATCAAAAAATGTATTGATTGTGTATTTGTCCCGAACAAACAATACGAAGGCAATAGCTGAAATCATTCAGGAAAATGTAGGTGGAACATTGGTGGCGCTTGAATTGGAAAATCCATATCCGGAAAACTATCAGGCTACGGTGCAACAGGTTGTTGAAGAAAATGAAACAGGTTATTTGCCGCCATTAAAAACAAAAATTGATAGCATTCAAGACTATGATGTTGTATTTGTAGGCTTTCCTACGTGGGGCATGAAGCTGCCGCCGCCCATGAAAAGCTTTTTGCATCAATATGATTTAAGCAACAAAACTGTCATTCCTTTCAATACCAATGCAGGCTATGGCGTAGGAAGCAGTTTCCAGACGGTAAAGGAACTATGTCCAAACAGTAAGGTACTGGAAGGTTTTGAAATCAAAGGCGGCGTGGAAAGGGACGGGGTATATTTTGTCATGGAAGGTGCAAAGGCAGCGGAAGCAGAAACTAAAGTAAAGGAATGGCTGCAAAAAATCAAAGTGATTTAGGTTGCGCCATAGTTTTAAAAACTTAAAATAATGTTTATGCAAAGGAACATAATCATCAAAGTATGGCTGCTATTGATTTTATGCTGTTTTAAGTCAGCAGCACAAACTCCCTCTGATATGCTAAATATGATATTTCCATTGGGCGATAAAATACAAGGTGGGAATTTCAGCGGAACCGTCTGGGTCACACCCGTTCTACCGGCTGACACAGCTTTCAATGCATCCATTGGCAATGTGATTTTTGAACCCAAAGCCCGCTCGAAATGGCACAAACACCCCGGCGGGCAAACCCTGCTCGCATTGGACGGAATGGGCTATTATCAAGAAAAAGACAAGCCGTTGCAAATCCTGCGGCAAGGCGACGTGGTGCGCTGCCCGCCCGATGTAGAGCATTGGCACGGCGCATCGCACGACCATTGGTTTGTACAATTAGCCCTCACTCCGGAGCATTCGGCGGGAAGGGTGATTTGGCTGCATGAAGTAAACGAGGAGGAATACTCGGCAGGCATTGCGAAGCAACAGGAAACAATTGGCAACCTCCATGATTTAGAAAAGCGTCATCAGCATATTGTCGCTATTTCATCCTTTACTGCGAAAGGCGATTTGGAGCAATTAAAAAAAGTATTGAACGAGGCACTGAATGCAGGTTTAACCGTCAATGAAATCAAGGAAGTGCTGGTGCATTTATATGCTTATTGTGGTTTTCCCCGAAGCATTCAAGGTTTAAATACTTTAATGGCAGTGCTTGAAACGAGAAAAGCACAAGGTATCACGGACGAAACGGGCAAACCTGCCTCGCCCATCGCCGATGATTTGAGCAAATATGAAAGGGGCAAAAAAGTGCTCGAAGCCCTCACCGGACAACCGCAAATCACCCCTCCAAAGTCGGGCTACGGCGCTTTCAGCCCCGAAATGGACGTGTTTCTGAAAGAGCATTTATGGGCAGACATTTTCGGGCGGGACGTGCTCAACTACCAAGACCGGGAAGTGGCGACTATCACCGCATTGGCAAGCCTCGGCGGCGTGGAACCGATGCTGAAAAACCATATCGGCATTGCCTTTAATCTCGGCATGACGGAGACGCAGATGGGCAATTTGATGTCCATCGTGGAAGTGAGCATCGGTGCGAAGGAAGCGGCGGCGGGGAAGAAGGTGCTGGCGGAGGCGGTGGAGTCGAGGAGAAAATAAACGGCTTCGGCGCAGATGGTTGGACAATAGTCAAAATCTCCACAAAACCGTGTTTCATCTACAAGTTTCCTGCCGGCGGTTTCCAAAGGATACTTTTGATGAAGCCAACATCGAGCATTTGATATTCATAGCTTTTTATTTGATTTGCATACCTTTTTGAGATGAGAAGACGCTTGGTTTGCCCAAAACTTCAAAGCACAAAAATCACTCAATTTCCTTCACATAATTTTCCAACATGGCAACCTTCAAATTGAACATCAACGGCAAAAGTCAGCAGGTGGACGTTGACCCGTCCACACCCATGCTCTGGGTGCTGCGTGACCACCTCAACCTCGTCGGCACGAAATACGGCTGCGGCGTCGCCCAGTGCGGCGCTTGCACCATTCACGTCGAAGGCGTGGCAATGCGCTCCTGCATGATGCCCATCTCGCAGGTCGGCAACCAATCCATCACCACCATCGAAGGGCTTTCCGAGGACGGCGACCACCCGGTGCAAAAAGCATGGCTCGAGCACGACGTGGCGCAGTGCGGCTATTGCCAAACCGGGCAAATCATGAATGCCGCCGCATTTTTGAAAGCCAATCCCAGCCCCAGCGATGCGGATATTGAAGCCGCCATGAACGGCAATATCTGTCGTTGCGGTACTTACACCCGCATCAAGGCGGCAATCAAAACGGCTGCTGCCGGTTAAAAACTCATCCCTCGTAGAAAGGGGATTTTTGGAGAGAGGTGGGTTTGCAAGGAAAAATTTTTGGGATGTTTAACCAACACACATTTTTTGAAAACACATAGTCACATGAGTTCACATAGTTTGTTGATTCTCAAAAAGCTATGTGAACTCATGTGACTATGTGTTTGAAAAAAAGTGTGTTGGTGAAACACCCCAAATTTTCCCCTTCAAACCCACCTCTCTCCGCCTGTTCACAATCAAACAATCAAGGAAATGACACTGATAAAAACATCATTCGGCAGGCGCTCCTTCCTCAAAAACACCGTGCTTGCCGGAGGCGGCATGGTGTTCGGCATCAACTGGCTGGCAGGCTGCAAAAACGCCTCCGCCGACCAAGCGTTGACCATGCCCAAAGAATGGTTCAACTTCAACGCCTACCTGAAAATCGGGGAGAACGGCGTCGTGACCATCTTCACCCCCAACCCCGAGTTCGGGCAGAACGTGATGACCTCCATGCCTATGATTGTGGCGGAGGAACTCGACGTGGACTGGAAAAACGTGGTCGTGGAAATGGCGACTTTCGATGCCGTCAAGTACCCACCCGCCATATTCGGGCAGTTCACCGGGGGCAGCCGGGGCATCATGTCCAAATGGGAGCCGCTGCGCAATGCGGGCGCTGCCGCCCGGCACATGCTCAAGGAAGCTGCCGCCCAAGCGTGGCAGGTGCCAGCGGCGGAAATCACGACCTCGGCGGGCGTTTTGGCCCATGAAAAAAGCGGCAAATCGGCGGGCTACGGCGAAATGGCATCGGCTGCCGCCAAAATCCCCGTGCCGGAGAAGCCGACGCTGAAAGAAATCAAGGATTTCAAGCTAATCAGCCTATCGCAAAAGAACGTGCGGGGCAAGGAAATCGTGACGGGAAAACCCATGTTCGGCGTGGACTACAAGGTGGACGGGATGCTCATCGCCATGATTGCGCAGCCGCCCGCCTTCGGCATGAAGCTGAAAACTTTCGACGGTTCGGCGGCGAAGGCAATGCCCGGCATCAAGGACGTTTTTTCCATAAAAACCTATAACGATGGCTATGAAAAAGGCGGCTTCGACGTGAACGCCTTCCCGGAACTCGTGGCCATCGTCGGCAACTCGACTTGGGAAGTGATGCAGGCCAAAAAGGCGTTGAAAATCGAGTGGGAACCCATCGCTGCCTACTCGGAGACCGTGAACGGCTGGGGCGGCAAACAAGTCGTGAATGTCCCGGCAGGGCTTGAAAACAGCGACGACCACGCAGCCAAAATGGCGGCATTGGCGGCCAAGCCCGGCAAGGTCGTTCGCCGGAACGGCGACCCGGAAGCGGCCTTCAAAAAGGCGGCGAAGGTCATCGAGCGGAGCTATTCCTGCCCTCACCTCGCCCACAACTGCATGGAGCCGATGAACTTTTTCGCCGACGTGAAGGGCGACAAAGTGAAAGTGGCCGGCCCGCTGCAAATCCCCGGCTTCATCGAGCCGACGCTGGCAGCCCGGATGGGCATCCCCGTCGAGAACATCGAAATCGAAATGACCCGCATGGGCGGCGGTTTCGGGCGGCGGGCGTATTCGCATTATATGGTGGAGGCGGCGCTCATTTCACAAAAAATGAATGCCCCCGTCAAGTTGATGTACACCCGTGAGGACGACATGACCAACGGCATTTACCGCCCAGCCTACCACGCCACTTACCGGGCTGCTTTGGATGAAAACAACCAGCTCATCGCCTTCCACGTGAAGGCAGGCGGCATCCCTGAAACACCCTTGCACGCCGACCGATTCCCGGCAGGCGCCATTGACAACTACTTAGCCGAAGAGTGGAAAATGGATTCAAACATCACCATCGGGGCGTTCCGTGCGCCGAGGTCGAACTTCATCGCTGGGGCGGAGCAGTCCTTCCTCGACGAACTGGCAGAGGCAATGGGCAAAGACCCCATCGAGTTCCGCCTCGAACTGCTGAGACGTGCCAAAACCAACCCCGTCGGCGAAAGAAACGACTACGACGCCGACCGCTACGCAGGCGTGCTGGAACTGGTTCGTGACAAATCGGGCTGGGGAAAAACCCCTGTGGCTGCTGGTGTTTCCCGGGGCGTTGCCGCCTATTTCTGCCACGCCAGCTATGCCGCCCACGTCTTGGATTTGACGATGGAAAACGGCAAGCCCGTGGTGCAGCGGGTCACGAGCGCCATTGACTGCGGCATCGTGGTGAACCCCGACGCCGCCGCCAACATGACCGAGGGCGCCGTGACGGACGGCATCGGAAATGCCCTCTATGGTGAAATGACCTTCAAGGATGGCGCACCCGTGAAGTCCAATTTTGACAAATACCGCATGATTAGAATGAGCGAAGCGCCGAAAGCGATTGACGTGCATTTCGTGCAAAACGAGATTGCCCCGACGGGCATGGGCGAGCCGCCTTTCCCGCCTATTTTCGGGGCGCTGGCGAATGCCTTATTTAAGGCGACGGGGAAGCGGGTGTATCAGCAGCCGTTCCTGGGAGACAAGGCGATGTTGGGTTGATATGAAAAAACATAGGCGCAACTTCGGTTGCGCCTTTTTGCAAAAAACAAATAGTTTTGTTCTGAAATGAGCCAAGAACTAAACATCCAACCAAATATGATTACCTGGGCAATTGACCGGGCAGGATTTCAATTGGATGAATTTGCCCAAAAATTTCCAAAAATTTTGAACTGGCTCAACGGTGAAAAAAAACCGACCGTTAAACAACTCGAAGATTTTTCTCACCGTGTTCACTTGCCTTTCGGTTATCTTTTTTTGCCCGAACCACCTGTTGAAAAACCACTCATCCCGTTTTTCAGAACTGGCAAAGGAGTGGCAGCCAAAGTCAGTTTGAATGTTCAGGAGACCGTCCGGTTGGTCAAACATCGGCAAGATTGGCTATCCGAATATTTGGAAGAAAACGAAGAAGAACCGCTGCCTTTCGTTGGAAAATTTGGGCTGCAAAACTCGCCGGAAGAAATTGCCGCAGACATTCGTGCCACGCTGAAACTCTCTCCTGACTGGGCAAGCCTTTTTCCAAACTGGAGTTTGGCTAAAGCACATTTGGCTCAAAAAATCGAAGATTTGGGCATTGTCATTTCGTTCAATAGCGTGGTCGAAAACAATAACCATCGCAAAATTGACCCGCAAGAAGTAAGGGGGTTTGTCCTTGTGGATGCCTTCGCACCTTTTCTTTTTGTCAACTCCGCTGACAGCAAGGCTGCTCAAATGTTCACCATGGCACACGAACTGGCGCACGTATGGACGGGTCAAAGCGCAGGCTTTGACTCCCGAATGATGCTGCCTGCTGACGACCCGATGGAGAAACTTTGCGACCAAGCGGCTGCCGAACTGCTCGTGCCAAGCCAAGGTTTTCGCAACGTTTGGCAAGAAACACCGCAAATCTCCTTAGCTGCTCGCCATTTCAAGGTGAGTGAAATTGTCGCTGCCCGCCGTGCGCTCGACCTCGGTTTAATTGATAAGCACTACTTTTTTGGGTTTTATAATAATTTTATGAACCGTCATTTTGAGCAAAAATCCATTGCTGCTGGTGGCGGAGATTTTTACCAGACCCAAAAAGTACGGCTCGGGTTGCCGTTTTTGGTGCGGCTCAATCAAGCCTTGAAATCCGGCAAAATTTTGCACCGTGAAGTCTATCAACTCACGGGTTTGAAAGGCGACACTTTCAGTAACGTCACCCAAAAACTCCTCTGACTTGCCAATGCCTCCTTTTTTGCTCGATACCAACTTTTTTATAACTGCCCACCGAGTATCCTATCCATTGGATGTTTTTCCAAGCTTTTGGGTAAAAGTAAAGGAATTGGCAGCCGCTGGGCAGATTGGCAGCATTGATAAAGTGAAGAAGGAAATTTACGAGAACGAAGACGCACTCAAAACTTGGTGCGAGCAAAACCTCCTCGACGATTTTTTCCAGGACTCAGCCCCTGCATTGCCTTTGGAATACTCCCAAGTTGTCCATTGGGCATTCTCAAAACTAAACAATCCCTACTCACAGCCTGCGCTCGATGTTTTCATGCATGCCGATGAAGCTGACGCTTTTTTAGTCGCTTTTGCGAAAAAACATGCTCTTGTAATCGTGACCTACGAGTTATCTGCGCCTGACAGCAAACGCAATGTCAAACTGCCTGATGCCTGTCAAGCCTTCAATGTGCGCCATTTATCGCCTGTTCAACTTTTTAGGGAACTGGGCAAAACTGTTTGATTTTCAATGATTTTTTATTTGTTTCTCCTCAATTTCGAGGCGCTGGCAAATGCGCTTTTCAAGGCGACGGGGAAGCGGAGTTACCGGCAGTCTTTCCTGGGGGAGAAGGCGATGCCGGGGTAATCGTTGAAAATGCCCCGGATGGTCTACATAAAACCATTCGGTCATTTTAATTTTGAGGGATTGCTTTTCTTGTGCCTAAAACCCGTCACAAAAGCCCATTCATCATCAATCCAATATCATGGCAAACTTCAAATTGAACATCAACGGTAAAAATCAGCAGGTGGACGTTGACCCTGCAACCCCCATGCTCTGGGTGCTGCGTGACCACCTCAACCTGGTCGGCACGAAGTACGGCTGCGGCATCGCCCAATGCGGCGCCTGCACCATTCACGTCGAAGGCGTGGCGATGCGCTCCTGTCAGATGCCCGTTTCCCAGGTGGGCAACCAAGCCGTCACCACCATCGAAGGGCTTTCTGAAAACGGCGACCATCCGGTGCAAAAAGCCTGGCTGGAACACGACGTGGCGCAGTGCGGCTACTGCCAGGCGGGGCAAATCATGTCCGCCGCTGCATTTTTGAAAGCCAATCCCAGCCCCAGCGATGCGGAAATCGAGGCGGCGATGAACGCCAATATTTGCCGGTGCGGAACTTACACCCGCATCAAGGCAGCGGTCAAAACTGCTGCTGCCAGCTAAAACTTCTCCTCCTTCAGAAAATGGATTTTTGGCGAGAGGTGGGTTTGAAGGGAATATTTTGAAAAAATTTCCCTTTAAAACCAACCTCTCGCCGATTGTTCACCATCAAACAATCTTCAACATGACACTTATAAAAACATCATTTGGCAGGCGCTCCTTCCTCAAAACCACCGCCCTCGCCGGCGGCGGCATGATGCTCGGTTTTAGTTGGCTGGCAGGCTGCAAGCCTTCAGCAAAAGAAGTCTTGAGCATGCCCAAGGAGTGGTTCAACATGAATGGCTATCTTAAAATCGGCGAAAACGGCGTCGTCACCATCTTCTCGCCCAACCCCGAAATCGGGCAAAACGTGAAGACTTCCATGCCCATGATTGTGGCGGAAGAACTCGACATTGACTGGAAAAACGTCATCGTCGAGCAAGCGCCGCTCAACACCTCCATTTACCAATGGCAGATTGCGGGCGGCAGCCAATCCATCCGGCAAGGCTGGAAGGGCTTGCGCACCGCTGGCGCATCCGCCCGGCACATGCTCAAGGAGGCGGCAGCCCAGGCTTGGCAAGTCCCGGCGGACGAAATCACCACCGACGCTGGCGTTTTGAAACATGAAAAAAGCGGCAAGTCAGCAGGCTACGGCGAAATGGCTTCGGCTGCCGCCAAAGTGCCCGTGCCGAAAGAGGTGAAATTGAAAGACGTGAAGGATTTCAAAATCATCGGCACGCCCCGGAAAAACGTGGACGGTCTGAAAATCGTCACCGGGCAACCGCTCTTCGGGTTGGATTACCGCCGGGACGGGATGCTCATCGCTATGATTGCCCATCCGCCCGCTTTCGGCATGAAACTAAAATCGGTGAACGGCTCGGCTGCCAAAGCCATGCCGGGCATCAAAGACGTTTTCACCATCAAAACTTTCAATGATGGCTACGAAAAACAGTGGTGCGATACCGACGCTTTCAACGAAAAAGTAGTCGTCGTCGGC
>CAZHLB010000142.1:0-11400 GCA_964533005.1 uncultured Saprospiraceae bacterium | reverse complement strand
TCGAATGAAACAGACGAAACCCAGTCCATTTCTTTTTTTTCAATCCTGTCTTCTTCAGCCAAAAGACTTTCGTAGTTGAACATGGCTAAAATATTTGAAATGGTGTTTGTTAGTTTTTGCCAAACGTACAGAAAAACTGGCAGGTGGAATGCCGGGATGTCATCTGAAAAAACTTGGTACCTGCCTACCTCCTACTTGCCTACTGCCTACTTACCTACTTGCCTACTAAAAACATCCCTCCGAACTGAAAAACAGGCTCCCAAAACCAGAAATGCTGCTTCGCTTTGCCAGTGCCGTCCGGCGAAGTTTTGATAGAAGTCAAATTGAGGAAGCCCGCCTTGCACTCGCCCCGCAAGAAAAAATGCCGGAAAAAAGTCAGTTGCAAACCTGCCTTCGCCGAAAACCCGTAGCCCGACAAATGGTACTGGTTGTTGCGAGGTTGCGAGAGCAAAGTCACGTCCGATTTCGGAATCAGCACCCCGGCGCCGATGCCTTCCACGAGGTTCAGTTCCAGCCGCCGGTCGAGTGCGGCGACGCCTTTCAACAAATTGTCGGAGCGGCAGAATTCAGCTACGAAATAGTTCAGCCCGTCCGTGTGCTCCATTTTCAGCAGGTCGTTTTTGATGAAAATAGCTTCCGAAACGTAGTTGCCATCGTAAGCGGTGCCTGAGTTTTCAATGGAACCGGTGATGGTCGCCCGGCTGCCTTGCTCCACCACGTATTTCATGTGGTCTATGCCAAGCGATACGCAATAGTTGTCGTGGAAAAAATAGCCGATGCCGTAGTTCGTCTGCGGAATGGTGATTTTGGAGGGGTGGAAATAATTTTCAAAGGAGAACTCCGATTGCCGGTCTTTGGCGACTACGTTGTGCAGGGTGAAGTTGTGGTTAACTCCTTGAAAATGAATATCAGACTTGCTAAAAAACGCCCGGTTCCAACCCCAAAAAAAGTAGAACCGGTGCTGGTTGCCGCCTTCGGAGGCAGGTTGAGCAAGGCTCGCAAGCGGCAGGCAGGCGAGCAGGAAAAGGAAAAAAGGAGTGGATTTCATGGCATTGAAAAAGGTGATTGGTGACTGGTGATTGGTGACTGGTGATTGGGCAGCCCAATCACCAATCACCAGTCACTCACAAGTTGACACTACCGGAAAAGTTTGTTTTTAAGCCCCATTGCCAAGTTTGACGCTGAGGGAAATCGTGAAAGCTGGTTTGCTACTCGTCAAAAACCAGGTATTCTCGAAGGTCTGTTCATCGCCAGTGTTGGCATTCGTCACGCTGAAATCTTGAAACCTGGCAAAAGTGAAATTGGAAACCCCGCCAGCGTTCAGCCGCAACCGCTTGAAAATCAAAGGGCTGCGGAGCCACAAGCCCAGATTGCTGCTTGCGCCGAAACCCCGGATTCCCCATTCGCCAGGCTCCACTTTTTTTTGACCGGAAGTTAGCCGGGTGAAATGCGCCCCGACGCCTGCCTGCAAAGTCAGCCCCGCCGAAAATCGCATCCATGCAGGCGAAATCACGCTGCCTGTCGAGCTGAAACCTACCTGGCTGTTGCCTTTGCCAAAATGCACTGCCTGGTTTTTCAGCAAAAAATCGCCCTTGATATGGTTTCTGAAAATGCCAGCCGAAAGCTCCCACCTGCCATTTTTGAAAACAGGCTTGCTCAAAAAAGTAAGCTCCAGCGAGGAAAAGCTGGAAGGCTCGTCCGGCGCAAACCGTTGGCTGCGGTCGAACAGGCGGATGTATCCGAAATCGGTGTTCAGTTTCAACTCCGTGTTGCCAGCGAGCCGGTGGCGTTCCAGGCAGAAATATTGAAAAGTGAGGGCGGGGTGGTTTTCCGAAAACTGCCCGTCGTAAACCTGACCAAAAGCAGCATGGGCAGCGATGAAAGCCAATAAAATCAAGGTTGGTAGCTTGTATTTCATGGTTGTAGAATCCACCTTTCCGAAAGTTTGAAACTTTCGGAAAGGTGTGTTTTTCAATCCGTTTCGACCGTGTATTTCACGAAATGACTGTTCCGCCCCATGAACCCGTTTGCATAAATCGCCAGCCGGAATTGCCAATGTTTCCCGTCGTCCGGTGGCGTTCGAATGGTCGCCGTGCAATTCACCCGCTCGCCAGCTTTGAGCATTTTCACGGGAAATGAATCCATCGCAGGCTGGCAATATTTCACTTTTCCGTACCAAAAAAGGCAGTATTGAACGCTCAAATCCGGGTCGTTGAAGCGGCTGAAATCAACGTCGTGAGCGGTCGGATTTTCAAGCTGAATGGGCAGTTGCAGCATCGTGTCGGACGGCACTTGCAGGCGGTTTTCGGGGAACTGGATTTTGATACGGTTGAAATAATGAAACGCCGGCACGATGTCGTAGCGAGTGAGCATTCCGCCCGCCAGCAGGCTGTCCTTGCCGCCGCCGTGAATGCGGAAAACCGTCTTGCCTTGCAGGCTTTCCTCGGCGGCAATGTCCAGGTCGTACTGCTTTCCGGCGTAGTCCACTACGTCGGCGGTGTGGGCGAATTTGCCGGTGTAAAACATGTACTTCGAGGGTTTTTGAAAGGTGTTTTGAAAGACCACCGGCAAGTCGCCAGCCGCTCTTTCGATATCCTTTGCCCACTGTTCCCAACCGTGAAATTCGTTGCGTTTCACCCAGCCTTGCGGCAGAAAATCCCACGCTGCATAAAGCCGGAAAACCAGGATAAGCGCAAGCCCCCACGCAGAGAGGCGGAACGCCCAGCGCCGCCAATTTTCCCGGTTTTCGATGAAATGATAAGCTAAGTAAAACAGCGGCACCGCTCCCATCACCGTCCAATTCGGCTCGACCCTGCTCTTCAAACTTTGCAGCAGGAAGAAGCCGAAGAAGCCATAAAAACACCATTTCAAAGTGCGCTCGAAACGGTCTCGTGCCTTGAATTTGACGGCGGCAGGAAAAAGCAACAAGCCAAGCAAGGGGCCAAAAATCAGCAGTTGCCCCAGCAAGTAATTGGTGAAAAACTCAAACTTGTACGGCACATTGGAGCGGTCGAGGAATTGGTAGCGGAAGGTCTGAAAGTCATGTTCCCACTGCCAAAAAAGGTGCGGCAGCAGCAGTGCGGCGGTCAAAATGGGAATGAGCCAAAAACTGGGGCGGCGCAACAGATGCAGGTTCGGCAGCATAGCAAAAATCACCACCAGTGCGCTTTGATATTTGCTGTAAGCCATGCCCGTCACGCAGAGGGTCAGCCAAATCGCCGTGCGCCAACTGGTTTTTTCCAGGTAGCTTTTAAAAAAGTAAAAAAACAAGGCGGTGAACAACACCAGCGGCACGTCTGGCACGGCGATGAAACCGCCGACGTGCAAAATGGCAGCGCCCAAAACCATCGAAAAAAAGAGCCGGACATCCTTGCCGCCGGTGATTTTGTGCATCAACCAAATCGTGGCGACGCCCGCCAGCACGACCAACATGCGTACACCCAATTCATTTTGAAAAAGCCAGTAGCCCGGTTTGATGAAAGCGGCAATCGCAGGAGGGTGGTCGAAGTAGCCCCAGGCGAGGTTTTTCGAGAAGTACCAGTAGTAGGCTTCGTCGTGGATAAGTTCGGTGCTTGCCGATTGAACCAGGTTCAGCAGTAGCCAGGCGGCGAGGTAGGTCGAGACTGTTTCTGGCAGGCGCAATTTCATGCTGCCAAGCTATAAAGTCTGGGATTTTTGGGGGAGCGGAACTTCTGAAGAAGCCACCTTTCCGAAAGTTTCAAACTTTCGGAAAGGTCGGCTCAAGTTCCCTCAATCCACCTTCAAAAACTTCTTCCCCGCTCGCCGCTCCTCGCTCCGCAATTCCAAAAAATACATCCCCGCCGCCCAGCTTTCCACCGACAACCTTTTGACTTGCAAGCCTTTCCACAATTCAACCGTCTCCGAAAAAACAACCCTTCCCAAAGCGTCCACCACAAAAAGCAACGCCTCCCCGCTGATTTCACTGCCAATTTCCACCGTCAAAAACCGCTTTGTCGGCGTCGGAAAAAGCCGCAGCGAAAAGCCGCCGCTTGCCTCCCCGGTTGCCGTTTCGCCTGCCAAAATTTGAGCCGTCGCCGTGCAGCCGTTGCCGTCGGTGACGGTCAACGAGTACCAGCCGGGCGGCACGTTTTCGAGGAAAGAGGCAGTCGAGCCATTGCTCCAGGCATAGCCAAACGGCGCAATTCCACCCGATGTCATCGCCGTCAAATCGAGCAAACCGCTCATCGAATCGGGCGGCGAAACTTCAAAAGTGATTGCCAAAGAATCCGGCTGCGAAATCGCCCAAGCCTGGCTTTTTGAGCAGCTGCCGACGTCCGTCACAGTCACCGAGTAGCTGCCAGCAGGCACGTTTTCCAAAAAAGAAGACGCCACGCCGTTGCTCCAAACGAAGCTCGAAAATGCCTGGCTGCCCGCTGCCGTCGCCTGAATCGAGCCGGTCGAATCACCGAAGCAAAACACGTCCACGACGTTTGCAAAGAGTTCGATTTCAGCGGGTTGCGTCAGTTCGAACTGCTCGGTCAGCGTGCAATTTCCGGCGTCGGTGATGGTCAAAAAGTAATTTCCGGCGGGCAAGTTTTCGAGGTCTTCGGCTGCTGCCGAAAAGCCGCCGGGGTTGCTCCACGAGAAGCTTGGCTCACCGTTGCTGCCTTGCAAATCGAGCAAAATTGCGCCTGTCGAGTCGCCGAAGCAGGCTGGTTTTTCCACTTGGCTTTGCAGCGTGAGGTTGTTTTGAAAAATGCCCACCGCCGCCGTGTCGCTCATTGTGAAGCCGGTCGCCGGGAAGATGACGGTGACGCCGTAGATGCCTGATTGCGTGGCGCTTATCGTGGGTGTCGTCTCGCCGGTTGACCAGAGAAAATCAGCGTTGGGCATATTTGCGTCCAGCAAAATGGTGTCGCAGAAATTGCCGGTTTGCAGGTCGAAAGTGGCGCAGGGAGTCAGCATGATTTCGTCGGAGCGGGAGCAGTTTTTGGCGTCGGTGACGGTGACGGCGTAGCTGCCGGGGTGGGCGGTCAGGCTTTGTGTTTGCTCGCCGGTTGACCAGGCGTAGTCAAGATTTTCACCAGACCCAGCGTCAAGTGGCAAGGTTTCCCACGGGCAAAGCAAAGTGTCGTTTCCAAGCTCGACGTGCGGCGCATCCCGGAAATTGAATTTCACCAGGCGGTACTCATTTTCAAGGACGGGATTAGGATAAACCGGCGACTTGAAATAGCGGTAGCCGTTGACAATGAACCCGTTGTCTGGCGTTTGGCGCACGTCGTAGGGCGCTTCGTCGAAGCTATGCCGCTCCAATTCATTGCCGTTTTCATCTAATTTCAGCACCAAGCCTTCGGTCGCTGCCTGGCAATTGGTTTCCAGCGGCGAGCAGGCACGGCGTTCCAGCCAAAGAAAATAGCCGCCGCCGGGCGCTGCGAAAATGGCTGCCGGGCGCTCGTTCAGGCTGGCTATCCCGATGGTCGTTTGCCATTGCACTTCGCCCAACGTGTTGATTTTCAGCGCCCAAACATTTCCGTAGGGATAATTGTACGCACCGCTTCGCTCGAATTTATTCGCCAAAACGAGCAAGTTGCCATCCGTGTCAAAACGCAGGCTGACGGCAGCCGCTTCTCCCCCGGCGGGGAAAATATGCGACTGCACCATTTCTCCCAAGTCATTGATTTTCAGCAGCCACAAGTCCATGGAGCAACCTTCGCCAGTTTCGGAGCGGGTGTGTCCGAGCAGCCAAATCGAGCCGTCGGGCGCTTCGAGCAGGTCGGCAACGTAGTCGTGCGAGGGGTTGCCGAAGACGGACAGCCATTCCTCGTTGCCAAAAAAATCAGCCTTGCCCACGAACAGGTCGTAAAAACCATTCGCCCCCAGGCTCATCCCGGCAAAAGCGGCACCCTGGTCGGCGGTTGAAATCATGCAAGTCAGGGTGTCGTGGCTGGGCGTTCCGGCGGTGAATAAACTGCCGCCGACGGTCGTGCCGCCGGGGGTGATTTTCTTCATGCGAACATCCCGTTGTTGCTGGCTGCCAGTGCCGCCGCCGAGCAGGTAGCCGCCGCCCGACAGTATCGAGCCGCCCGACGGAACTTGCTCCAAAAGATGGTATTTCCCGGAAATCGAAAACTCATCCTCGTCGAGCAACTGCCCGGTTTTTGAAAATCGCTCCCGGCGCAGTTTGTCGTTCACGCCAACGATGCTGCCCACCTCGTAACCCTGCTGATTTTCAAGCACTCGCACCGTGCTTGCCCAGTGTCCGTCGTGCTTCGTTTTCCAGTTGGTTCGAGGCAGAACGTTGTCAATTGCCACCTCGAAAATGGCAGTCGCCTGGCATTGTCCGTCGCTCACTGTCACCTGATAATTTCCGTTGTAAATTGCTGAAAGCGTGGCGGTTGTGTCACCGTTGCTCCACAAAAAATCATAGCCTACACCCCCGACTCCGCCGGAGGCGAGAGAGCCGCCGCTCGCCGTCGCCAGCAGGTTGGAAGCGCCTTCGCCGCAGCGCAAGTCAACCTCGATTTCGGCGGAAAGCGTGGATAACGCCACCTCGCCGCCGACCGATTGCTGGCAACCGTAGCCGTCCGTGACCGACACGGTGAAGCCTGCGTTGCCCGCCAATTCAATGGAAATGGCTGGCTCGTGGACGCCAAAAAGATTCACGCCCGAACTCCAACCCCAGTCGTAACTGCATTCCGGGCAAGACGGCTGCACCTGCAAATTCAAGGTTGTTTTTGGGCAAACCGTGTCGGGCAGGGGCAGGTAAAAGTCTTCGTGCGGCAACACCGAAATATTCAGGGTGTCGGTCAGCGAGCAACCTGCCGGGTTGGTGGCGGTGAGGATAAAACTCGTGTCGGCAGTGATGTAACCGGCAAAAGGTTGCAGCGTCGTGTCGCCGTTTGACCATTGAAAATCGAAGCCGGTGAGTTCGAGTGGCAGTGGTTGGAGCCAAAGCGAGTAGTCGTGGCAATAGCTGAAATCATCAGGCAACAACTGCCCGGCAGTCTCGAAACCGTTGAATTTTTGCAGCACGATTTTGTCCTCCGAGCCTTCTCCCGTGCGGGTTTCAAAGACAATGCCCCCATCGGGAGCGGCGGCGACGGCGGCATCGGCGAGGCGGTTGTTCATTCGCCAGACGACGTCGCCTGCCGCCGTCAGTTCGACCAATTCATTGCCGGACGCCAGAAAGTTGCCGTTGGACAAAGCTTTCAGCCGGACGGGTTTTGGCGTGAAACCGCTCACAAGATGGCTGCCGGAGAAAGTTTTTTTCCAGGCGACGTTGCCCTGCGCATTCAGCCGCAGCACCCACATCGCTTCGGGAAAATCATGCGCCCCCACGTCGCCGTCCTTCGACCTCGTGCCGCCCGCCACGAGGCAGCCGCCGTCGGGCAGGGGTTGAATGGCATAACCAATGTCGTCTTGCGAGCCGCCGAAGGACTTGCTCCATTGCACCGTGGCGGCATCGTTCAATTTCATCACCCACAAGTCCGAGCCGCCTTTGTTGGCGCTCAAGTCGCCGTCGGCGGACTCGGTGCTGCCGGTCACGAAATGTCCATAGCCACTCGACCAGGGCTGCACGTCGTAGCCAACATCTTTTTTGGAGCCGCCATACCTGTTGCCGTTGGAAATATTTCCATTCGGCTGCATCCTTAAAATCAGGAGGTCGTCTCCGTCGAGGCTCGAATTGCTTTCGCCCATCCACGAAAAAGCCTGGGCAGGGGTGGTCGTTCCAGCGCAATACAAATTGACGAAGTTGGAAAAGTAGGTGATGCCGTTTAGCCGAAACGCCTCGTTATTCCAAAGCAAATTGCCATCCGACGGGCGGATTTCGAGCACCCGGTGCGTGTCTCCCGATTGCAAAGCATTGACGGTCACAACGATGTAGAAGCCGGAATTCAATGTCGCCGCCGTGACCTGCCCCGCCGCCGCTGGGTAAGTTTTTTTCCAAACCACTTCGCCCGCCGGGGTCAGCCTTGCGGCGAAAGGTGTGCGGTCGTTTTGCGCCGCCACCGAGTCGCCCACCACCACGAAATCACCGCTGGGCAGGCGCAGCACTTCCCTGACCGAAGCCTTTGAATTTAAGGCAGTTGCGTCCAAACTCCACGCCACCGCAGGCGCTCGAACGGGCGACACGACCACCTGCTCCACCCAATCGCAAATGCCGTCGCTGACCGTCACCGAGTGGGCGCCGGGGACGGCGATGGTGGGGTCGGTTTCGCCGTTTTCCCACAAAAAACTGTAGCCGAAAGTGCCGCCCGTCGCCTGCACCGTGGCGCTGCAATCATTTTGCAACACGTTGACTTTCAGGTCGTGAACCAACAAATTTTTGCTCCGGGTCACCGTGCATCCGACTGGCGATGTTACCGTGACGGAATAGGTCGTAGCGCCTGCGGCAATGGCAGTTGCGGTGGCAGTGACCCCACCCCCGACCCCTGAAGGGGAGACGCCCGCAGACCACTCGAAACTGCAACCCGTGCAACCGGGAGCGGAGGCGGTGAGCGTGATTTCCTGGTTGGGGCAGGCAGACAGCGGCGGCGAAAGGGTCAAAGTCGCAGCGTTTGGCGGCGGCTCGACCGTGATTTGCAGGGTGTCGGCGGCGGTGCAGCCGTTGGGGTTGGTCACGGTCACGGCGTAGGTTTTCGAGAAGATGGGCAGGACGGAGCGCACGGGCAGGTTCGAGCCGTCGTTCCAGGCGTAGGTGCAGGCGGGGCACCCCCCCTGCCCCCCCTCGAGGGGGGTAGCATCCATCACGATGGTAGCTGCGGCGCAGATGGTGGTGTCTTTTCCCAAAAAATCATGCGGCGGTTGCAGGGTCAGCCTGACGACCCAAAAATCCGAGCCGCCGAGTGGTTGCGCTTGCGCCAAATCGCCGTCGTTGCTGGTGCTGCGACCGGCGGCTAACAGGCTTCCATCTGGCAACCTGCGCAGGCTGGTGAAAGCGTCGTCGCCGCTGCCGCCGAAGGTTTTTTCCCAAATCAGGTTAAGCTCCGCATCCAATTTGAGAAGCCAGGCGTCCTCGCCGCCTTTGTTTTTCGACACGTCGCCCTCCGTCGAGCGGGTCGAGCCAGCCACGAGGTAGCCGCCGTCGGTGTCCAAAAGCACGGTGTTGGCAACGTCGTCGGCATCGCCGCCGAAGGGTCGAGACCAACCGCCGCCGTATTTATTGACTTTCCGCACCCAGACGTCTTTGCCACAAGTTGTGGCGGCACCATAATTATAGTCGGAGTTTGTCCACCCGGCAGCGACGAAACCACTGTCGGGCGTGGCGAGGATTGCCTCGAAAACGTCGTCGGCAGGGTTGCCGTAGCTGTTGCTCGACGACTGCTGGAAATGCTCGTTGAGATGCCGCACGCCAGCATCCACGCCGCCATTCGTGTAATAGGGTGCATCATCGAGCGGTTCGGGAGGGATGGAAAAGGCAACTTCCAAGCGCCCGGTCGGGTGGGCGGCGAGGGTGAACGGCGGCCGGTGACCCTGGTAGGAAGGCAGTTCAAAATTTCTTTTCAACGAGCCATTTTCGTCAAATTCAATCACTGCCGACGCCACGCCGAGGTAGCGACCGTTGACGTTGCATTCCATGTTTTTTCCGAGCCAACCGCTTGAAAGCGAGTGTGTTGCCTCGATTTCGCCTTGCGGGTCGAGGCGGTAAAAATGGACGTAGGGATTGCCGTTCCAATATTTTTGAGCCAAAAAAATGAAGTCCCCGGCGGGCGTTTCCAGGAGGTCGTAAGCCAGGGAGGTCAGGGTGTCCTGCGGGTCGAGGAGCGTTTTCCATTCGAGGATTCCTTGCGAATTGAACTTGAAAATCACGGAGTGAGGCGAGCCGCCCCCGCCCCCTGAAGGGGAGTCCACCAGTTCCTGACCGATGGCGATGAAACCGCCGTCGGAGGTGGGTCGGGCGCTGAAAGCCTGGTCGTCGCCGGGGCTGCCGAACAAGCCTTGCCAAGTGATTTTTGGGTCAGCCAATGGGAAACCTGCGCCCGAAGCGCCGCCGACCGCCGCACTTTTTGCCACCCGGCAAACGCCGTCGGTCGCCGTGACCGAGTACGTTCCGGTGGCAAGGCTCGTGATTTGGTTGGCGGTCGAGCCGTTGCTCCACGAAAATTGAACCGCCCCGTTTGCGCCCGACGGCACGGCGGCGATGGCTTTTGCCGGGTCGCCGCAGGCGGGGTCGCTGACTTGCATAGTCACGTCGAAAGGAAACACGGAGACGGTGCGGCTGGCGGTTTGCGAGCAACCTTCCGGCGTGGTGACGGTGACCGTCCAGGTCGTGGTGGAGGTGGGAAAAATGAGCCTCGACGGATGTTCCAGCCCGTCGTTCCAGAGATAGGCGCAGTCAGGGCAGTCGCTCACCCCCTGTCCCTGAAGGGGAGAAGCATCGAGCAAAACGGGTTGCCCGGCGCAAACGCTCGTGTCGTTTCCGAGGGAAAACGAGGCGGGCGGCGCAGGATGCAGGGTCAAAAAATAGGCGTCGGTGCTGTCGTTGGAAAAAGTGGAAATGTTGCGGACGGAAGCGCCGGCCACCGCCAACTCGCCGCCGGGAAGCGGTAATCCGGCAGTGACCAAATCGTTCTCGGCGACCTGAAAAACATTTTTCCATTCCTGCGAAAGCGAAGGGCTGAATTTGAGCGCCACCAACTCCTGCGGATTTTGGAAATAAAACACGTAAACATTGGAGCCGAGGTAAAGCCGGTTGCGGATGCCCAAGCCAAAAACGCCGCCGTCGGGCGCAGGCACGAGGCGCAATTCGCTGTCGAAATCGCCAATCCATTTGCTCAAAACTTCCCCCTGCGGGGAAAAATGAAAAATCCAGGGGCGGTTGAAAGTGTAGGTCTGCGGGGCGATGGCGTCGAAGTCGTGGGTGACGGAATTGGAAAGGCAACTCAAGTAAATGGTCGAGTCGGGCAACCAGAGAAAATTGACGGGCACGTCGGTTTTGTCGCCGCCGATGATTTTTTGCCAAAGCAACCCGCCCTGCGCATCGAAGCGAAGCAGCCAGCTATCTTTTTGCCCCCGGAATTCCGTGATGTCGCCACCGATTGACTCGGTGGAAGCAAGCACAAGGCAGCCCCCACCGGGCGCAGCGGCGATGCAAACGCCCCGGTCGTCCTTGCTGCCGCCCCAGGTTCTGGCAAAGATTTTTTCACCGAAAGCATTGATTTTCAAGACCCAGACATCGAAGATGCCGTGAAAATTGGTCACGTCGTAGCCGTTCTTGCCGACCAGCCCGGTGAGCCAAAAATCGCCGTCGAGCGTCGCCGCCACGTCGTACACATCATCGTTGGCGGAGCTGCCGAAGCGTTTTTGCCAAAGCATTTGCCCCAGGCTGTCGAGCCGGAAAACCCACCAATCTTTGTTTCCGTAGCCCCGTGTCAGGTCGCAATCTTCGGAATAAGTATTCCCGGCAACGAGGAAACCGCCGTCGGGGAGCGGCAGGAT
>CAZHLB010000141.1:0-11408 GCA_964533005.1 uncultured Saprospiraceae bacterium | reverse complement strand
AAAAAGCAGACGCCGAAGCCATCCGGGTTTTTGTGGAAAATCTGCGGCAACTCTTGCTCGCAGCCCCGCTTGGGCAGCGCCGGGTGCTTGGCATTGACCCTGGATTTCGCACCGGCTGCAAAGTCGTGGCGCTCAACCAAAACGGCGATTTGCTGCACTACGACGTCATTTTTCCCCACCCGCCGCAGGCAGACGAATTCAAGGCTCGCCGCACTTTGCTGGATTTGGCGGAGCGATTTCAAGTCGAAGCAATCGCCATCGGCAACGGCACTGCCGGACGGGAAACTCAGGATTTTTGCAAAAAAATCAGCTTCGCCCGCCCAGTGCAGGTGTTCATGGTGAACGAGGCGGGCGCTTCGATTTACTCAGCGAGCGAGGTGGCAAGGGAGGAATTTCCCGACCAGGATTTGACCGTGCGGGGTGCCGTTTCCATCGCCCGCCGCCTGCTCGACCCGCTGGCGGAGTTGGTGAAAATTGACCCAAAAAGCATCGGCGTCGGGCAATACCAACACGACGTGAACCAGCCCAAACTCAAGGATAGCCTCGACCGAACGGTGGAAAGTTGCGTCAACTCGGTCGGCGTGAATTT
This sequence comes from uncultured Saprospiraceae bacterium, assembly GCA_964533005.1. Classification (GTDB taxonomy): domain Bacteria; phylum Bacteroidota; class Bacteroidia; order Chitinophagales; family Saprospiraceae; genus UBA6168. The sequence goes on along the minus strand of CAZHLB010000141.1, from coordinate 10,819 downwards.
GAATACGGCGAGCAAACATTTGCTGACTTACGTCTCCGGTTTGGGGCAGGCGCTGGCGCAAAACATCGTGCAGTTTCGCTCGGGAAACGGCGAGTTTGGTAGCCGCAGCCAGTTGAAAAAAGTGCCTCGCATGGGCGAAAAATCATTTGAGCAGTGCGCCGGTTTTCTGCGAATTCGCCAAGCGAAGAACCCGCTCGACAACACTGCCGTGCATCCTGAAAGCTATTTTGTGGTGGAAAAAATGGCGGCAGACCTCGGCGTGACGGTGCAGGAATTGATTGCCCGAAAAGATTTGCGCCAGCAAATTGACTTGAAAAAATACGTGACCGAAAAGACTGGTCTACCCACATTGACGGACATTTTGAAAGAATTGGACAAGCCCGGTCTCGACCCTCGTGGCGAGGCAAAAGCCTTTGAATTTGGCAACGTGCGCAGCCTCGAAGATTTGCAGGTGGGGATGGTTTTGCCCGGCATCGTCACCAACATCACCAATTTTGGCGCTTTCGTGGATATCGGAGTGAAGCAGGACGGCATGGTTCACGTGTCGCAGCTTGCCAATAAATTCGTGAAAAACCCGGCGGACGTGGTGAGCTTGAATCAGGAAGTGATGGTGAAAGTGACGGAGGTGGATTTGGCGAGGAAGCGGGTGCAGCTTTCGATGAAGGAGGTGTGATTATTCTTTTCCTCTCAAAAAAACCTCCTCCACCCAGTCTCCACTAAAAAAATAAGGCATACTCGCCACCGAAGGCAATTCCTTGGTAATGATAAAGTTAGCCACCTTTCCCCGTGCTATCGAGCCAAACTCTCCAGCCATTTCCAGCGCAAAAGCACCGTTCAACGTGGCTGCGTTCAAGGCTTCTTCCGGCAGCATTTTCATCTTGATGCAGGCGAGTGAAACGACGAAAGGCATCTTCCCCGAAGGTGAAGTTCCTGGGTTGAAATCGCTGGCGAGGGCGACCGGCAAACCTGCTTCAATGAGCTTCCGGGCAGGCGGATAATGGTCGTTCAGGAAAAAAGGAGCTGAAGGCAGCAGCGTCGCAATCGTGTCGGAATTTTTCAAAGCCTCGATGTCCGCCTCGTCCACCACTTCCAAATGGTCAACGGAAATAGCGCCGTGCCGGACGGCTGCGGCGATGCCGCCGAGGCAGTTGAATTGGTTGACGTGGATTTTTGGCTTCAAGCCAAAACGAGCGCCCGCCTCCATGATTTGCTCCGTTTCCGCCACCGAAAAGGCGACTTTTTCGCAGAAAACATCGAGGTAGTCCGCCAGTCCCTCGGCGGCGATTTTGGGGAGCATTTCATTGATAATCAGATTGATGTAGCCTTGCCGGTTTTCCCGAAACTCCATCGGGACAGCGTGTGCGCCCAAAAAAGTAGCCTTGATTTCCACGTCGCTGCTCTCCTTCAGACGGCGGATGACTCGCAGCATTTTTAGCTCGCTTTCGACTGTCAAGCCGTAGCCGCTTTTGATTTCCAAAAGCCCGGTGCCGGTGCGCCGGACTTCTTCGAGGCGGGCTTGAGCTTGCTCAAAAAGCAGGTCTTCCGGCGTTTCTTGCAGCCGTCTTGCGGAATTGAGAATGCCGCCGCCCCGACGGGCGATTTCTTCGTAGCTCAATCCTTTCAACCTGTCAACCCACTCGTTTTCCCGGCTGGCGGCAAAGACTAAGTGGGAATGCGAATCGCACCAGGCGGGAAGGACGATTTTGCCGACGGCGTCTATGGTTCGGTCGGCTCGCAGAGGGCAGGATTCCATTTTGCCGAAATCTGCAATTCGCTCATTTTCAATGAGAAGAAAGGCATTTTCGATGGCTGGCAGGTGGGAAAGTTCGGCGCCCCGGAGGGGAGCAGTGCGAGGATTTTCTTCGACAAGGAGGAGTTGGCGGATGTTGGTGATGAGTAAGGATGGCATGTCTGATAACTTTTCGGGCAAAAGTAGCGGAGCCTAAAGCTGACAGGTGGAAATCCGATGCCGGTGGAAAAATTTCTGAAAGAAATTTTTCCACCGGCATCGGATTTCCACCTGTCAGCTTTGAGCCAGGAATTAAGCCAGAACAAGTTTCCACCTCGCTCCTTTGGGCTGAAAATCTCAATCATCCGCTTACTTTTGCGCCGCTTAAAAAAGGGCGGTTTCAGCCCTGACGCTGCCGGGAAAACCGTTGATTATCAACCGTTCACCGACAGTCCGTCCACCATCAACCACGTTCAATGAACTCATACAAATCAGTTTCAATCATCACCGGCTGGCTCGTTTTTCTCGTCGCCGCCATCGTCTATTATCTCACCGCCGAACCCACCGGAAGCCTTTGGGATTGCGGCGAATTCATCCTCGGCGCTTACAAAATGGAAGTCGTTCACCCGCCGGGAGCGCCCCTTTTCATGATTGTCGGGCGGGTGTTCATTTTCCTGGCGGAAACCTTTTCCGACACCACGGCGCACCCTGAAAATATTGCCTTTTCGGTCAACGTGATGTCTGGCATCTGCACGGCTTTCACTGCGGCATTCGTTGCGTGGGTGACCATCACTTTGGGAAAATTAGCCCTCGTGGGTCGTGAAGGCGCTACCGATGCAGGTCAAAATGTGGCGCTGGCTGGCGCAGGTTTGGTGGCTGGTTTGGCGACGACTTTCTGCTCCTCGATTTGGTTTTCGGCGGTCGAGGGCGAGGTTTACGCCATGTCCACCATGTTCACGGCAATGGTGATGTGGGCGGTCATAAAATGGTATGCCTTGCCCGACGAGCCGAGAAATGACAGATGGCTGGCGTTTGCAGTTTATGCGGCGGCGCTCTCGATTGGCGTCCACCTGTTGAGTTTGCTGACTTTTCCGGCGCTGGCGCTTTTTTACTATTTCAAAAAATACAAGAAGCACACCTGGCTCGGAATGTTGGCGGCAGCGGCGGCTGGCGTGGCAGTTATCGTTGGCATTCAATCACTTGTGATTACCGGCGTGGCGAAATTGTGGCGGAGCATGGAGCTTTTTACCGTCAACAGTTTGGGCTTGCCTTTCAATTCCGGTCTGATTCCGACCCTGATTTTCCTTGTCGCCATTTTCTTTTTTGGCATTCGCTACGCCAATACCGAGCGCAAAGTGGACGGCTACATCGCTGCGGCGCTTTCTGTGGTTTATAGCTTTTTCGCTTTTGGATGGGCTGCGTTGATTGTGGTTCCGGTAGCCGGGGCGATTTTTTACTTTGGAATTAGCAAAGCTGACCGACATCTGATGCAAGTTTTGATGGTCAGCGCTTTGCTTTCGACAGTTGGTTTTTCGACCATCGGCGTCATCATGGTTCGGGCAAACGCTGACCCGCCTATCAACATGAACCGCCCCAGCGACCCGATTCGCCTGCTTTCCTACGTCAACCGGGAGCAATATGGCGAGCGGGCTTTGCTCTATGGGCCCAATTTCAACGCAGAGCCGACCGGCAACGACATTGAAAAACGCTTCGGGCAGGTGGTGGATACGGTGAACGGCAAGCCTGTTCACAAATACGAACCCACCGACGAAAAAATTAGCTACACCTACGCTCCCGGCGACAAGCAACTGTTCCCTCGCATGAGCGACGAGACGCAAAACCGCCCGGATAAATACCTGGCGTGGATTGACAAGCCTGCCAGCGAAGACCTCACTTTCTTCGACAACATCAAGTTCATGTTCAAGTACCAGTTGGGCTGGATGTACTGGCGTTACTTTTTCTGGAACTTCGTCGGCAGACAAAACGGCGACCAGGGCTATTATTCCTGGGACAAAAAGAGTGGTCAATGGGAGTCCGGCATCAAACCTTTGGACGAGGCTCGCCTGTACAACATGGACAAAATGACCCCCACCATGAAGAACGACGAGTCCAAGAATCACTACTATTTCCTGCCGCTTCTGTTCGGCATCCTGGGCTTGATTTTCCACTTCAAAAATGCACGGGAGGAGGCGATTGCGATGCTGGCGCTGTTCGTGATTACCGGCATCGGCATCATCATCTACTCGAATCAGCCGCCCAACGAGCCACGTGAGCGGGACTATGTACTCGTCGGTTCGTTCTTTACTTTCTGCATCTGGATTGGAATGGGCGTGCTATACATTTATAAGTTGTTGCGAGACAAAATCAGCGGCGTCGGCGCTGCTGCGCTCGGAACGGTGCTGGCGTTGAGCGCACCGCTCATCATGGGCTTTCAAAATTGGGACGACCATAGCCGTGCCGGGCACTACGGCGCTCGTGACTATGCCGCCAATTTCCTTGAATCCTGCCAGCCTAACGCCATCATTTTCACCTACGGCGACAACGATACCTACCCGCTTTGGTATGCCCAGGAAGTCGAAAACATCCGCCGGGACGTGCGGGTGGTCAACCTTTCGCTTATTCAGGTTGACTGGTATATTGACCTGCTGCGTCGCAAGGTGAACGAATCGGCGCCCATCAAGATGACCGTTCCGAGGGATGCCTACCGGGGCAAAAAGCGCAATGCCATTTATTTCCTCGAAGGGCAAGAAGAGCCGCCGATGTCCGCCATCGAAGCCTTGAAACACATTGCCATTAACCAGGACAAATTCGAGGGCAGGGTGGATGGCTTGCTGAAATCGAGGAACGTCTTTCTCGAAATTGACAGCGCAGCAGCCGTCGCCACCGGCGCTTTCGACCCGAAGGACAGCCTGCAATTCACCGGCAGAATTCCGTTGCAAATTCCGCTCAACCAGACGGGTCAAAAAGGCGTGTCGTATTTCACCAAAGACGAGTTGGCAGTGTTCGACCTGATTTCTTCGAACATCAACGACCGCCCGATTTACTTCGCCGTCACTTGCCGCCCCGACAAAATGTTGGGCTTGCAGGACTACATGCAACTCGAAGGTTTGGGCTTGCGAATCGTCCCGGTGAAATCCACCAGCGAGCAAGGGCTGTACGTTTATGGCTACGGCAGGGTCGCCACTGACCGGGTGTTCGACAACGTGATGAACAAGTTCCGTTGGGGCAACTTCGACAAGCACGAAACTTACATCAACACCAGTTATGGGCCCAGCATCCAGAGCCTCCGGGTGGTGATGCTGCGAGCTGCTCGCCGCTTAAATGACAAGGGCGAGAAGGACAAAGCGGTGGCATTGATTGAAAAATACCTCGAAGCGTTTCCGCATTTCAACTTCCCGTACGACTGGAACACGATGCAGATGTTCAGCGTGATGGTGCAAGCCGGCGGCTATGAAAAAGCCAAGCCGCACCTGCAAATTCTGGCGGATGAAACGGTGGCGCAAATGGCATTCCTGCGCTCGCTCAATCCAAAATTCATCGCACCGGGAGACGAAGCGGGCAGGGGAGAAGGCGATTTTTACGGCGATTTCACCCTGGCGGAAAACACGAGAATGACCTTGCTGAAAATGGTGGAAGACCAGAAAGACGAGGCGTTTTTGACAGATTTGAAGGCGAAGTTTCAGCCTTTTGAATAGGAATGAGGGATGAGGGATGAGGGACGAACCGTCCTAATCATCCCTCATTCCTCGTCCCTCATTCCTGATTTGACCAAATTATTCATGAAAAACGAAGGGAAGCCCGTTTTGAAAACAGACACATTGAATCGCATCGCCAAAGCGTTCGCCCGGACGGATGCAACCGCTCCTTCCGTTGATTTTTCCAATACCGAAATAGCTTTCGCCGACAAGTCGGACAAGGAATTGCGCAAAATGGCAACTCTGTTCCGGCTGATGAACAACCCGTTTTTGGTAAAAATCGGGGCGGCGCTCGCCATGATTGCGGTGAAAATTCGCCTGCCATTTTTTGAGACGATTGTTCGGAAAACCATTTTCCCGCAGTTCTGCGGTGGCACGACTTTGCTCGATTCTCAGGCGAGCATTGACCGGCTTTGGCGCAACCATGTGCAAAGCGTTCTCGACTACGGAGCGGAAGGCAAGGATTCAGAGCAAGATTTCAACCGGACGATGGTGGAAAATCTGAACGCTATCGAGTTCGGCGCACCGCATCCTGGTGTGAGCATCATCAGTACGAAGGTCACCGGCTTGGCGAGGTTTGGCTTGCTCGAAAGATTGAGCAACGCCACCAACCTGACCCCGGCAGAGCGTGCCGAGTACAAAACCGTGCTCAAGCGGGTGGATTCCATTTGCACCAGAGCTGCCCAATTGGGGATGAGCGTCTTCATTGACGCCGAAGAAAGCTGGATTCAGCCAGCCATTGACCACCTCGCCAACCAGATGATGAAGCGCTACAACCAGGAGCGGGTCGTCGTTTACAATACTTTCCAACTCTACCGCACCGACCGGCTCGCCTACCTCATGCAGTCTTTCGACCAGGCAAAAAAAGACGGCTACTTGCTCGGCGCAAAGCTGGTGCGAGGCGCTTACCTCGACAAGGAACGCAAGCGGGCGGCAGAAAAAGGCTACCCTTCGCCTGTCCAGCCGACGAAAGAGGCGACCGACCACGACTACAACCTCGCCCTGCGTTTTTGCGTGGACAACTATGAATCCATCGCCTGCTGCAACGCCTCGCACAATGCCGAAAGCAACCGCCTGTTGGTTGAACTGATTGCCCAAAAAAGCATCCCCGCCGGGCATCCCCACCTGCTCGCCTGCCAACTCTTCGGCATGAGCGACCACCTGACTTTCAACCTCGCCAAAGCGGGCTTCAACGTTGGAAAATACGTGGTTTATGGGCAGGTGAAGGAGGTGATTCCATACCTGATTCGGCGGACGAAGGAGAATACTTCGGTGACGGGGGATATGAGCAGGGAACTGGGGTATATTTTGACGGAGGTGAAAAGGCGGGGGCTGTAATTTGAACGAGATGGCTTAATTTGCAACACAATCGTTTTGCCATGAATACTTACCAGATTCAATTCAAGGATACGGACATGGAGCGGATTAGGCTTTTGCTCGAGTTTGTCAAGTCGCTGGATTTTGTGCAGTCCGTGCAACCCATTTTCAAAAAAGTGAGCGAGTCAAAGCGAAAAGGCGAACCTGGAAACGGGCAGGCAGAGGGGTTTCTAACGCTTCAGGAAATCAAATCCAGATATCCCAACGAGTGGGTTTTGCTGGGCGATGCCGTAAAAAATGGCTTGGAAATTAAAGGCGGAAAAGTGCTTGCACACGACCCGAACAAGAGGGCTTGGGCATTGAAAGGGAGGGAAATTATTCAGCAACATTCGCTCAAGCAGGTAGCCCATTGTTACACTGGTGAGCTACCCAAACACGCTCATTCAGGTCTGCTAAAAAAGGTATCACATTACCATCAACTTTGACAACCATGTATCCAACCTTTCACGCCAAACATCGCCGCCTGCAAACCAGCCTCGACGGGCTTTTGCGCCAGCTTGAAAATTATTCCGAACAGCAATTGAAGGCGCAACCAGTGCCCGGCGCATGGTCGGCGCTCCAGGTAATGCAACACTTAATGGTAGCGGAAAAACTCAGCGTCCTATCCATCCAACGAAGAATAGACAAGGGCATGAACTTCCGAAAGACCAACCTCCAGTCTTGGTCAAGGGAAGTTTTACTGGCATTCTCCCTGCGCATTCCACTTAAATTCAAAGCGCCAACAGCCGTTGCCGATGAGCTTTTTTCAGCTGACGCCACATTTGCCACTGTTTCTGCCGAATGGTCAGCCGCCCGAAACGACTTGGCTGAATTCCTCGGAAAACTGCCCTCCGAGCTTGCCCGCAAACAAATTTACCGCCACCCCAGAGGCGGCTGGATGTCAGCGGTAGGAATGCTCGATTTTTTCATCGTTCACTTTGACAGGCATTGCAAGCAAATCGAACGCACTTTGAAATTGAGTTTGTAGCGGCGGGTTCAGCCCGCCGGAGTTTGGCAGGCAGCGGACTGAACCCAGCCACTACAATCCCGGAAGAAATTGGCTGAAAATCAAAGGGTTGCAACCATTTTTCCTGATTTCTCCAATTTCCCAATTTCTCCTACTTTTGCCATCGCTTACAATTTTTCCAACCAGAACCTGAGAGCAAGACTCTCTTTCGAGCGTTTCCAGTTTAGCGGCACGACCAAACTTACTGCACTTCAAACTTCGCCCTTTTCCATATCCACATGAGCATATTCCACTGCCTGAAATCCAGGTGATTGCAGTTCTTTCCGGTACAGTTCTTGACCCGGAAGCCCGGCAAATTCGCTCAGGCTCACCTTATCTTTTTCATTAAACTACACTGAGGAGGCTTAACGCAATGGCTGAATGGCTATATGGTTAAATGGCTAAATGGTGAAATGGCTACCCAGCCATTCAGCCATTCAACCATGTAGCCATCTAACAAAAAACAATGCAACGCAATTTCCCCCATTACAAACAACTCGATAGCTGGGATTGCGGGCCCGTTTGCCTCCGCATGATTGCCAAATATTATGGCAAGTACTATTCTACGGACTACCTCGCAGCACTTAGCCATCAAAGAGAGCAAGGCTCCAACTTGCTCGGCATCAGCGAAGCCGCCGAGCAAATCGGCATGCACACCGTCGGAGCCAAGCTGACTTTTCCCAGGTTGATTGATGACATTCCACTGCCCGGCATTGCTCATTGGCGGGAAAACCATTTCGTGGTCGTGGTGGACGCCGACGAAAACCGGGTGGTCGTGGCTGACCCCAACCGTGAAGGGGTCGTTTCCCTCTCGAAGGATGAATTTATGAATGGCTGGACTGGCTCCTCGAATGGAGACGAGCAGGAAGGCGTGATTTTGCTACTCGAACCCACCGCCGATTTTTATGCGCTCGGCGGAAAGGCAATTGACAAAAGCAGCCTGGGCTACATCTGGAAAAATATCAAGCAGTACAAGTCTTTGCTCTGGTTTTTGGCAATCGGCTCCGGGCTGGGCGTTTTGCTCACCCTGGCATTTCCGTTTATCCTGCAAACCCTCGTGGACGACGGCATCGAAAAGGGCGATGACAACCTGATTAACCTCATCCTGGTCGCCTGGATTTTGCTTTTTATGAGCCAGGTCGGGCTTGATTTCATCCGGCATTTCATCCTTTTTCACATCGGCTCGAAGGTCAACATTCGTTTGCTGACCGATTTTATGATGAAAATCCTGCGCCTCCCGGTGCGATTTTTCCAGTCGAGAATGCCGGATGACGTGATGCAGACGCTTTACGAAAACCCTCGCCTGCAACGATTTTTGACCAATGAAGCCCTCTCCTCCATTTTTGCCGGGAGCCTGATTTTGTTTTTCTCGCTGGTGCTGCTGGCTTTCAATTGGAAAATTTTCGGGGTGTTTTTGCTTGCCACCTGCTTGCAAGGCTTCTTCGTTTGGGCATCGCTGCGCAACCGGAAAAACCTCAATTCCACCCGCCACGAGTACGCCGCCGGTCATTTCAGCAAGCTGACCGACCTCATCCGGGGCATCAAAGACATCAAAATAAATGGCGCAGAGCGCACCCAGCGGTGGGTTTGGGAGCGGTCGGAAGCAAAATTGTATGCGGTGGGCAAGCAGCACATCGTGTCGAATGATTTGCTGCGAAACGTGCCGCTTTACCTGGGCGAGCTGCGCAATATTTTCATCATTTACATCGGCGCAAAGGCAGTGCTTGGCAGCGGCATGACGGTCGGGGTGTTGGTGGCGGTGATTTTCATTTTGTCGCAACTGACCAACCCGCTCAAAACCATCATCGAGTTTTTTCTCGGCTGGCAGGAAGCTCGTTCCACGCTCGAACAGATGAACGAAATTCACCGCCTGCAATCCGACGGCGCAGAAGGCACGGTGGATGTCCTGCCTGAAACTGGCGACCTCGAAGGGATCAATATTTCCTTCCGCTATGACACCAGCTCTGCGACGCCGTGGATTTTGCGGAACGTGGATTTCAAAATTCAGCAAGGAAAAACCACCGCCATCGTGGGGCCCAGCGGCAGTGGCAAGACGACTCTGCTCCATCTGCTGCTCAATTTTTACCAACCGGAAGATGGCATCTTGAAAATTGGCGACCTGCGCCTCAGCGATATTCGCAGCAATACCTGGCTGGAAAAATGTGGCGTGGTGCATCAAGACGGGCATATTTTCCACGACACCATCGCTCGAAACATCGCCCTCGGCGACCATATCGTTGACAACCAACGCCTGCTTGAAGCGGCGAGAATCGCCAATATTTTGCCTTTCATGGAGCGGATGCGGCTTGGTTTCAACACCGTTGTCGGCGACGGCGGCCTGGGTTTGAGCAAAGGGCAGCGGCAGGGAATCCTGATTGCGAGGGCGGTTTACAAAAACCCCGATTACCTCTTCCTCGACGAAGCCACCAACGATTTGGATGCTGACAATGAGCGCATTGTGCTGAGAAATTTGCAAGAGGCATTTCGTGGAAGAACCATCATCCTGATTGCCAGCCGGATGGAATTGCCCATTCGCATTGACCAGCACATCCCGCTGGCTCCGCCTAAAATCAAGAAGGAAGCCAACGGCGCACTCGCCGCTGCTTTGGGAGGCAACAGGAATGGGATTCCGGAGAATTTTAATGGGAAGGTTTTGTCGAATTGAGTAAACGTCGGCAGGGTTTGAACTAAAGTGCTCATTTTCAACCCACAACTTCAGTTGTGGGGGCATTGCGGGTGGAGTTAATTTCCAACCGATTTATCGGTTTTGCGCCTGAAACGGTTAAAACCGTTCACGAACTCCCGTTCCGATGCCGCCCCCACAACTGAAGTTGTGGGTTGAAAATGAGCACTTTACCACCCTTCTTTTTCTTTAGGAAGTGGATAGGGGTTTCAAGCCGACGTTGATTCCAACTTCTAAAATTTGAGATAGGCTCGAAAGGTGACAGGTGCAGTTCGGGTGGTGGCGGCTGAAAAAATTTGGGATGTTTCACGGCAGCAAAAAAGTAGTTGACACTTTTTTAGCCGAAGAAA
>CAZHLB010000140.1:0-11420 GCA_964533005.1 uncultured Saprospiraceae bacterium | reverse complement strand
AGCGGTCGAGCAGGAGGCAGAAGGTTTGCAGGCGGATGAAATTTTCCAGGACGGAGTCAGCGAAAAAGGTCTCGATTTTATCCTGTGCCCCCTCTTTTTGCTTGCCTTTCAAGCCTTTGGAATAGCCAGCGTGGAAAGCTCCTTTGCGGTCGAAATAGGCTTCAAGCGTTTGTCCGTAAGTCAGTTCGGTGGTCGTGTCTTCGGGGTTGGCGAAAAATGGTCGGGCGTTGTCGAAGTACAAAACCAGCGGCAGACCCTCGAAAGGCGACAGGTACAGGTTCACAAAAATCGTGTCTCCCAAATTGCTGCGGTCGGTGGAGAGGACGGACTTGCCGGAGGAGTAGCCTTTTTTCGTGGCGAGCAGGTGATACTTCTGTTTGTAATGCACCGGGAAATGGCTCTCGTTGGCGAACCTGTCGTTTTGCACGTGCCATTTTTTGCCGGGCTGAGACGGGTCGCTGCTCTTGCCGAGATGGGTTAGTTCGACCAAAGTTTCGCCCAAAGGCAAGCTGTCAATTGCATCGTACGTGCGCACGACCAACTCGACGCCGGGGCGCAGGTAGAGATTTTTCTGGAAGGTGCTGTCGAAACTCATGCCCTCCGTGCTGATTTCCGCCCTCGCCGACATGAAGTCTTCACGGGTGGCGACGATGCGATAATTCTTGTCCAAATCCAGCGGAAAAGAAAATTTATTGCCCTTCTCCTGCACCTGAAAAGTTTCCGTTTTGCCTGATTTTAAGTCAATTAGCTCCACCCTTGCGCCGGTCAAATCTGAGCTGTCCAGCGTGCTGAAAGTCCATGCTTCCAGGTCAATTTTCACCGGGGCAACGTAGATATCGGTGCAGGTGCGGTCGTGAATTGAATCCCGAAAATTAGTGCCGGGCCGGTTGCTTGCGAAGTAGCCCATCTGCTCGCCGGAGTGGAAAAAATAGTAAAGTTCGTCGTCGCTGCTGTTGAGCGGGTAGCCCAGGTTTTTTGGCTTCGCCCAAGCATCTGCGCCGGTTTTGACAGCTCTGAAAATGTCGAAGCCGCCGAAGTTTTCCATTCCGGCGGAGCTAAAAAACAACGTTTGGGTTGCCTGGTGAAAATAAGGCGTGACGTCGTCTTGCGGCGTGTTGAAAGGCAGGCAGACGGGCTTTCCAAACTTCCCGTCCGGCTCGATGATGCTGAACCAAATGTCCATGCCGCCCTTGCCGCCGGGTCGGTCGCTTGCGAAGTAGAGCACCTCTTTTTCGAGAAATCTGTCCCAGCCAATCGAAGGCATGGTCGTGCTCACGCTGTCGAGGTTGATGAAATTGGGCAGGCGTTTCGGCTTCGCCCAAGTGCCTTCGTAGTTCCTGTCCCGGTACCAGATTTCGCATTCATATTCGTAAACCTGCTCTGTGCTTTTGCAAATGGTGAAGTACATCCGACGGGCATCTACCGTCAGGACGAGGTTGCTGGAATGCAAGCCGGAATCGGCGGAGGTCTTTTCCCACGAGGTGATTTCATAGCCTTTGACGGAGGAAAAAATGCGGCTCAACGGGTTGTCGGAAGTGTCCGCCCGGTCGTAGGAAGTGAAATAAAGCCGCTCGGCAAAACGCACCGGGGCGAACTCGGAATTTTGCGAATTCACCTCGTCAGACAGGCGTTTGGCTCGTGCGCTCGAAGAATTTTGCACCATCTCCATTGCCCACTCGCACGACTCGATTTCCAACTTCGCCAACTCCGTCAAGGCAAGTTCGCCCCGGTGCGCTGCGATGTATTTTCGGAAAAAATGAATCGCTCGGTCGTACCTGCCCAAGCCTTTGTTGACCAATCCAAGGTCAAAGTCAACGGCAGTGTAGTCGCCCGTTTTGAGGCTGTCGGGAATTTTCGAGAGGAACTTCTCAGCGAGCGGAAACGCCCGCAAATGTTTCGCCGATTGCCCCGCCTGAAACAAGGCGTCGAGGCGGTTGCTGTCCACTTCGAGCAGCACGAGATTGTGCTCAAGAGCGGCTGCGTAGTTGTGATTTTGAAAGGCTTCTTCTGCCTTCTTTTCGTAAGCATTGAGCGTCTGCCCCCGCAGGGAAGCAGTCAGAAACCAAACATTCAGAACGATTAAAAAAGTAGTCTTTTGCATGATTATCCCTTCGTTTCCGGGACTATAATTTGTTGGGCTGGGAAGAAACTGAGGTGGTTTGAATTAGGATGTGCAGGATTTTCAAGGATATTAAGGATTGGGACGCCGTCCCAATCCTTAATATCCTTGAAAATCCTGCACATCCTAATTCAAACTACATGTGCGTCGGGCAAGTCTTGCAAACCGGAATCACTGGCACATTCTTCAAAATGTAAATCACCGACACCTCGGGTCCTCCCTTTCCGAGCGACGCTTCCCGAAGCGACGAAGTGTTCAGGTCATAGCTGAAATGAAACTGCCAGGCTTGAAAATGCAGCGCAACAGCAGGAATGAAGGCGTCGCCCGCACGGTAGTAGCCGCCCAATTGCAGCGCCAATTCCCTCGTTCTTTTGCTGGAAAGATGATACAAACCGCCCACGCCGAGCAGCGCCTGCCGGTTCGCTCCCTGAAACTGACCGGTGATGGAAAAGAGCAAATCGAACGCCTTCGTCATTTGCCAAGCACTGGAAACATAGACGCTGAAGCGGGAATCAAGGCGAGTCGGAAGCTGGTCTTGAAAGTTTTTCTGCGGCTGGTTGAAGTGAAATGCGGCAGCGCCGATGTCAAGCGTGGTGCGGCTGCTGTCGTTCAAAATTCGCAGGTTGACGCCAGTCGAGACCTCGCCTAACCACTTGGAAGTCGCTTCAAAAAACTCCCCGGTAGCCTGGCTTCCGACGAAACCTTCCTTCAAAAAATACTGGTCGTCGAAGCGCAGCCCGTTCGGGTCGAAGGAGCGTTGGATGGCGCTGCCCGACATGCCGAAAGTCAGGAAAGTCTTCTTGCCCGGCACGAGGCGGTGCGTGTAGGAAGCGCCCAAGCCCAATTGCGAAAAGGAAAGTTTGGCATCGCCTGCCTGGTCGTGGTTGAAAAGCAGGGAGGCGCTCCACGGCTTGAAATGCCCCTTTTTGTTGGTGAAACGCAGGTCGTACGCACCGCTGACTTGCAGGTAAGGCTCGCCGACGGTCGCCCATTGCCGGCGGAAGTTGGCGGCGAACCGTTGGTTGCCGCCGAACATGCCGGTCAAAGCTGGATTCAAGTTTAGAGGCGAAGCGCCTGCTTGTGCATAGTGGATATCCTGGGCGGAAACGCCCCAAGTGAAAAGCAGCAGCGGCAAAGCCGCCAGAAGTGGAGTGAGTGTAAAGTTTTTCAATTTTCTTGTGTTTAGTCCGTTACGCTGAAGGTTGAATTAGCACTCGTTTCTCGAAATGCAACATGGGCAATTGCTTGTGCATTTGGCAATGGAATTGAGCCAATGGATAAACCAGTGGCGATTGGGTTTTCAAACCGTCTTTTGCTAATTCATGGGCAATCAAACTGGGCAAGGTGCGCAGCGAAGGGGTGCTGCGGAAATGCCTGGGTAGAAGAGAAATAGAAGTTGTCGGAACGTTTTTGTGCGAATATTCAGAGGGACGCACCTTCAATTTGGCAAAGCAATTTTCCGGCGAATTCGGCGAAACACAAAAGACTTTTTTTTAAATTTTTTCCAGCAAGATAAATACTGCCCTGAGTGTCACCTGTTAAGCACCTGAGCCTGGCTGCCTCTTAAACCTCAATCAGCTTTTTACCTTTGTCTTTGTAGAAGTTCTTTTTCTTATGTCTTGAAAGGTCCAAAATGTTCAGTGCCCCGTGAATTGAGTTTAGGAGGTGGAGGAGGTTTAGAAGGTTTAGAAGGTTTAGGTCTAAACCTTCTAAACCTCCTCCACCTCCTAAACTCAATTCCCTCATTCATACTACAAAATGTCCAACATCACCCCGGAGCGTCTCCGTGAAATGCGAATGCCAGTTTACAAAAACATCATCCGCTGGATGTGGCGGCTGCTGGGCTACGGCATTGCGGGAGGCTTGCTCGTCTTCATTATCCTCAACTTCTCCGACCTGCCGGATACCGAGGAATTGGAAAATCCAAAAAGCGAATTAGCCAGCGAAGTTTTCGCCACCAACGGCGACGTGCTCGGCAGGTTTTTTATCGAAAACCGGGTGCCGGTGGACTTCGACCAGCTCTCGCCGTACCTCGAACAAGCCCTCGTGGCGACCGAGGACGAGCGGTATTACAAGCATTCCGGCATTGATTTTCATGCGCTTGGCAGGGTTTTTTTCAAAACCATTTTGCTGAATCAAGCCAGCAGCGGTGGGGCGAGCACCATCACGCAGCAGTTGGCGAAACTACTTTTCACCGGGAAAAAAGCGAGCAGCCTCATCGGGCGCATTCCGCAAAAATTGAAGGAGTGGATTATCGCCGTCCGACTGGAACGCAAGTACACCAAAGAGGAAATCATCGCCATGTACCTGAACAAGGCGGAATTTCTCTACGACAGCTACGGCGTGAAGGCAGCGGCGGAAACTTACTTCGCCAAATCGCAGGACTCGCTCAACATGCAGGAGGCGGCGATGCTGGTCGGGATGCTCAAAAATCCCTCGAAGTACAATCCCAAGCGCAACGAAAAACTGGCAATCCAGCGCCGCTCCGTCGTCTTCGACCAGATGCGCAAAAACGGCATCCTCAGCCGGGAGGAATATGATTCGCTGAAAAACGTGCCGCTCGACCTGACCCGGTTCAGCCGCAAATCTCATACGCAAGGCTTGGCTGCTTACTTCCGCTCGGAGCTGGCGAAAACGCTCGCCGAAGACATTCTCACCTCCGACGACGCCGAAAAAAAACCGGACGGCTCGCCTTACAATATCTGGAAAGACGGGCTTCGGATTTACACGACCATTGACCCGGTCATTCAAAAACACGCCGAGGAAGCGATGGCTTGGCACATGAAATCCTTGCAAAAGAAGTTTTGGGCTCGCTGGAAAAACACGGGAAAGTCGCCCTGGGACTATAAAGACAGCGAGACCACCGACGCCGAATTGCGCTACCGCAAAAACAAGCTGACGAACATGGTTCGCACCTCCGACCGCTACCTCATCCTGCGTGACCGCTTCATCGGCACGCTCGAAGAAGACCTGAAAAAAGAGGTGGCAGACCTCGAATTGGGCGACGCAGCTATCAGCCGGATGATTCGGGAAGGCAACGAACCCGGCGCTTTCGCAACGTTGGTGAAAAGCAAAACAATCACATCCAGCCAGGTCGCCCGCTACCGCAAGGCGATGCAAAACCCGCTCTGGAATCAACTCAAAAAGCAATGGTTAGCCCTGCAAAAAGAAGTGGAAAAGGAATTCAACAAGAAGGTGAAAATGAAGGTCTTCGCCTGGAACGACCAGTTTGAAAAAGACACTTTGATGACCCCGCTCGACTCGCTCAAGTACCACCACATGTTCATGCAAATCGGCTCGCTGGCGGTTGACCCGAAGACCGGTTTCGTCAAAGCATGGGTCGGCGGCATCAACCACAAGTATTTTTCCTACGACCACACCCGCAGCAACCGGCAGGTCGGCTCGACGTTCAAGCCGTTTATTTATGCCACTGCCATCCAGTTGCACGGGATGTCTCCTTGCATGCAAGTGCCTGATTTGCAACGAACTATTTATCCGGGTGACGGCAATTTCGGACTTATTGATGCTTGGTCGCCAAGAAATGCCGACGGTAAATTCCGGGGTCGCCCTTACGAATTGCGGTCAGCTTTGAAGAACTCGGTAAACTCCGTTTCCGTGTTTTTGATGCAGCAAATGGGCAGTGTGGAGCCGGTCATCGAGGTCTGCACGAACATGGGTATTCCGAAGGAAAAATTGCCCAAACAACCCTCCATTTGCCTCGGCGCTGCCGACTTGACGGTCTATGAAATGACTGGCGCTTACACTGCTTTTGCCAACAATGGCACCTATTCCAAGCCGATTTTCATCACCCGCATCGAAGACAAAAACGGCGTGACGATTTACTCGGAGGAGCAATTTGAGCGGCAGGCGCTCGAAGAGGAACCCAACTACGTGATGACCGAAATGCTCAAATACGCCGCCGGCGGAATGGGCTTGAAAAGCGAGGTCGGCGGCAAAACAGGTACGACCAATAATTACGTGGACGGCTGGTTTATGGCAATCACGCCCAGCCTCGTCGTCGGCACCTGGGTCGGCGGCGAAGACCGGTGGATTCGTTTCCTCTCGCTTGCCGAAGGGCAAGGCTCGAAAATGGCAAAGCCTTTCACCAAGGAATTTTTGAAGCGGGTAGAAAGTGACGAAAATGCCGACTACGACTGGAAAGCCCGCTTCCCACGACCCGGCGGTGACCTGAGCATCGGCTTGGATTGCACCACCTACGACCAGCGGGACGAAGACGATGACGAGTACGACGACGAACCCGGAGACGAAGGAGGGGCTACGCCGTTGGAGGAAGACCCGTTTGGAACGGGGACGAAAATGAAACGGGATACGACGAGGCGAGGGGATGAGGATTTTTAGTTTTGCTCCGCAGCTCCCGTTTTGCCGGAATTTGCGCTTTCGGTGAATGATATTTTTCGTGCGCCGGTGCTTTGAACGTGGTGTAATTTAGGAGGCAACTTCGAGTTGCCTCCTAAATTGAAAACTAAAAATGACACTCCATGAAGCCTAAAATTCTCATTCTCTTGACCTTACTTTCCTGCCTTCTTATCCTTCTCTATTTTCTACGCTGCGACAATTCCACCCAAGTCGTCACCTCCATCAAAGCTGGCGTCAAGCATCTCGAAAACGCCGTCAGCCAAGACACGCTGGACTGGCAAAAATTCGGCATCCAACTGACCCCGCCTGAAAAATCCTACGTCGAAACCCGCCGCTTCGTCGCCGCCGAAAAAGCAGCACTTTCAACTGCCAACCCCGATGTTTCGGGTCAAACTCTCGCCGACGCTGGAAAACGCTTCGAAGAATTGTTGCTCAACCAAAGAATCCCGCATTGGTACGGCACGAAATGGGATTTCTACGGGCACACCGAGACGCCCCGGCAGGGCGAAATCGCTTGCGGCTACTTCGTTTCCACCACCCTGAAACACATCGGCTTGAACCTCGACCGCTACAAATTGGCGCAGCAAGCGCCGGAAAATGAAGCAAAAAGTTTGAGCCTCGGCAGCCCGGTAATTGAAATTCGGGGAGAAGAAATGGACGAGAAATTGGCGGCAATCAAACAGGCAATTCAGCCCGGCATTTGCTTCGTTGGCTTGGGTAGTTCGCACGTGGGCTATCTTTTATTCCGGCAGGATGAACTGTTTTTCATCCACGCCAGCTATTTTTCGCCCGACGAAGTGGTGGCGCAACGTGCCGGGGAATCCTCAATCTTCAGTGCTTTCAACCATTATTACCTCGTCGAGCTATCGAACAACGCCGCTTTTATCGAGCATTGGTTGAGTGGCGAGCAGGTTCAAGTAAAAATGAATTGATGAGAAATTACTGGCTTCTACTCTCGCTGATTTTTATCCTCACCCGCTGCGTCCCCCCGACCGAAGAAAAATTTTCCGGTGTCAACGTGGACATCACTAACCCGGAAATCCAGGCGCTGTACGACCTGCAAAACAAGGGCTTGACTGACAGCCTATTGCCTTATTTCAGGCATAAAAATCCAACCTACCGCTACCTCTCGGCGCTCGCTTTTGCCAGCATCAAGGACAGTTTGGCAGTGAAAAACCTTTGGCGGCTATTGCTCGACCCAGTGGATGAAGTGCGCATCGCAGCCGCTTATTCTTTGGGGCAAATCGGGCATCCAAGCGCCCAGGATTCTTTGCTCGGAGCTTTCGACCGCAACGATACGGTCGGCGTTTCCCGTTTTTTCAACGCTGCCATCATGGAAGCCATCGGTAAATGCGGAACAGACAACATGCTCGACGCCCTCACCAGCATCACCAGTTATAAGCTAAAAGACACGGTCTTGCTGGAAGGGCAGGCTTGGGGCATTTATCGCTTCAGCTTGCGGGGAAAAGTGTCGCCGCAAGGCACGGCGAAAATGCTCGACTTCGCTACCGCTGTAAAGTATCAACCGAGTGTCCGGCTGATTGGGGCACATTATCTCGCCCGTGCGAAAAACATCGTGCTCGAAAATGGCGACAGCCTGATTGCGCCAGCCCTCGCCAGGGAGGACGACCCTCGCATCCGCATGGCGTTGGCGATTGCCCTCGGCAAAACCAGCGGAGACCGGGCAGCCAATGCCTTGCTGTACCAATACAATATTGAAAGTGACTATAGGGTGAAATGCAACATCCTGCGGGCGCTCGGCAATTTCGACTACGAAAAAGTAAAACCCACTGCTTATCAGGCACTTAACGACCAAAACACGGCGGTCGCAGTCACGGCGGCTGACTTTTTTCTCGAACATGGCAAAGCCGAAGAAGCCTCGACCTACTGGCAACTCGCCAAAACGCCCGGCGGCAGGTGGCAGGTGCAACTCCAACTCTACGCAGCCGCTGCCAAGCACCTGCCCTACGGCTTTGAGGAGTCGAGAAAATACCTGAACTGGGAACTGCGCCGCCGCTTCGAGAGCGCCGCCAATCCTTACGAAAAGGCGGCAGCTATCAAGGCTTTGGCGGGCAGCGGCTGGAATTATCGCTACATCCGGGACGCCGGTTTTGCTTCAAACATCGCCGTCGTTCGCTCGGCAGCCGTGGAGGCGCTGGCGAAAATTGCCCGCATCCCCAACTTCAACGCCTACTTCGGGGGCGGTTTCACCGCTCGCCGGGAACTGACCGAGTGTTTCCAGGATGCCATTGAAAGCGCCGACGCTGGCATGACAGCCATCGCCGCCGAGACTTTGCGTGACTCGAATTTGTTTTTCAAAGAGACCTTCGACAGCATTGCCATTTTGGAAAATACCTTGAAAAAGCTGCGATTGCCGCAAGAAGTCGAGACCTATTTAGAGGTAAAAAAAACGATTGCCTACTTCAAAGGCGAACCGGCAGCGGCGGCGACTGAGAAGGAAAAATCAAGCGCCAAAAAGATTGACTGGAAACTCGTCACCGACCTGAAAGAAAATTCCAGGGTCGTGCTGAAAACCAAAAAAGGTAACATCACCCTGGAACTCATGCCCCTGGTTGCACCCGGAACAGTCGCCAACTTCGTGGCTTTAATTCAGGAGAAGTTTTTTGACGGGAAAAAATTCCACCGGGTCGTTCCCAACTTTGTCGTGCAGACTGGTTGCCCTCGTGGCGATGGCTTTGGCAGTTTGAATTTTACCATCCGCTCGGAATTGCCGTACCTGCATTACGACCAAGCAGGCTTGGTCGGCATGGCGTCGGCTGGCAATCACACGGAAGCCACTCAGTTTTTCATCACCCACTCGCCGACGCCACATTTGGATGGGAACTACACCATTTTTGCGAAGGTGGTGGACGGGATGGACGTGGTGAACAAGATTGAATTGGGGGATGCGATTGATGCGGTAACAATTGAAGAAGTGAAATGAGCACTTGCCACAAAATAGTCAACGGCGACAGCCGGCAGATGAATTTGTTGTCCGACCAATCGGTGCATCTGGTCGTGACGTCGCCACCTTATTGGCAACTGAAAGACTATGGAACGGACGACCAAATTGGCTACCACGACAGCTACGAAAACTACATCAACCACCTCAACTTGGTTTGGAAAGAATGTTTTCGGGTGCTTCATCCGGGCTGCCGTTTGTGCGTCAACATCGGCGACCAGTTTGCCCGCTCGATTTACTACGGTCGCTACAAAGTCACGCCTATCCGCACGGAAATCATCAAGTTTTGCGAGACCATCGGCTTCGATTACATGGGCGCCGTGATTTGGCAAAAAGTCACCACGACCAATACGACCGGCGGCGCCAGCATCATGGGCAGCTTTCCCTATCCTCGAAATGGCATCTTGAAACTGGACTACGAGTTCATTTTGATTTTCAAAAAACAAGGCAATGCGCCCACTGCGACCCTGGAACAAAAGGAACGCTCTGCCATGACGACGGAAGAATGGAACACCTTTTTTGCAGGTCACTGGAATTTTGCAGGCGCAAAGCAGGATGGTCATATCGCCATGTTTCCGGAAGAATTGCCTGCCCGGTTGATTCGGATGTTTTCATTTTTTGGTGAAACCGTGCTCGACCCTTTCCTCGGCAGCGGCACTACTTCGCTGGCAGCCAAGAATTTAGACAGGAACTCCGTTGGCTATGAAATCAACCCTGAGTTTTTGCCTTTCATCAAAGAAAAGCTGAACGTGCGCCAGCTTGACCTCGACGGCACGACATATCAATTTTTGGAAGACAAAGCCCAGGCGGATTGGGCGGCGGAAATCGAAAAACTGCCCTACATTTTCATAGACCCGCACAAGCTGGACAAGAAAATAGACCCGAAAAAACGGCAGTTCGGCTCCCGGATTAGCAAGGAAGATGGCGACGAGGCAGTTGAGTTTTTTTCCGTGAAAGAAATCATCAGTCCCACCCTGCTGCGATTGAGCAACAACCAAGTGGTCAGGCTTATCGGTTTGAAAGAAAAATCAGCCGCCAACGGGCAAGCCACGAAGTTTTTGGCGGAAAAAACCAAGGGGCAAAAGGTGTTTCTCAAGTTCGACCGGCAAAAGTTCGACGAGGAAAACCGGCTGTTTTGTTACCTCTATTTGAAGAACAAAACCTTTCTAAATGCGCACTTAGTCAAGAATGGACTGGCAGATGTTGACGGGACAATGGATTTTAAACACAAGGAAAAATTTTTGAAACTATGGCATACACTGGAGGAGAATTAAACTGGCTGAATGGAGCCTATGGAATTTCAGCACCTCACAAGTCTGTGCCGGTGATGAAACTTATTAAAAACCATAGACCAAAAAGTAAAGACGAACTCTATATCCTTATCAAGTATCATCACGAGAATGATTGTAATTGTGGAGTGAAAAGTCAAGGTTCGGTTGAAGATTTTGGCTCGAATCTTTTCAATGCTCAATCTCAAGCCTGGAAGCAAGAGAAATACACACTACAACAATGTATTCAATGGGAATATGACCTGTTCGTTGTTCAATCTCTAAAAGGAACGTTGGTAGAAGACAAAGCGATAAGACTATTGATTAGTGAATTGCCCAAAGCTTTAGTAGAAGAAGCAGAAGGGTTCGTTGACGAGGAATTGCGGATAGATTTAATTATCAAATTTGGCAACGAAGAAGTGTGTGGAATTCAAGTTAAGCCTTTGACATTCAAATTAATGCGACAAGGCGTCATTGCATTTAATACAAGTGCGAATGCAAAATGGGGCAAGCCTGTATTTTACCTTTATTATGATGGCGATGAAAAATTCACAAATCTGAATGAAGTAACTAACAGCATTAAGCGGTTATTGCCAATTTAAAATAGCCGAAGCTTGCTATCCTAACTTTTTAAAACAATGTCGTCGGACTTAAAGTTCTATCCAACTTGACCCGACTTAAAGTTCTATCCAAC
>CAZHLB010000139.1:0-11446 GCA_964533005.1 uncultured Saprospiraceae bacterium | reverse complement strand
TTGTTGAAAGTGAACTGATTCCGCCAGATAAGTTAGGCGGTAACTTGAAGTTACCGCCTAACTTATGTCACTCAAAAAAGAACCGGCTGCCAGGACGTCCTGCCAGCCGGTTCTTTTTTGCTTGAAATCAAAAATCGGGCAACTGAAAACTTCAATCGCCAAATTTTTCTTCGATGCGCCGCAGGGCGGCTCTCATGATTTCGTAGCGGTCATTCTCGTCTGCGTGTTTCAAATCTTTGCGCATTTGGCGCATTTCATCCTGAACGTGTTCTGTGATTTCATCCTTGCCTGCCTCGGACAGGCGCTTGTTGCGTTTGAAAAAATTGAAGAGCAAACCCGCATCGGCATCGTTTGAAACTTCATCTTTTCGGTAGGAACTGTGAGCGTGGGCGAAGGGGAGCTTGAATGGATTAAACATGAATTTGTGTTTTTAATCGGTTCTGTCGACTTGCTTTCAAAGGCTTTTTCAACCTGAATTGAGGGGGATGAATTTCCTTTCTGTTTGGGAATAACTGCGCTTTTCGCAAATAATGTATGGAGCGGGGGCAATGTTCGGGCAAAAAAATGTTTTTTTGGCGCTCTCAATCAAAATCCATCCTTACTTCTCACACAAAACGAATTTCAACATGAATCCATTCTGGGGCGAATTCATCGGAACCATGCTGCTCATCTTGCTCGGCGACGGCGTCGTCGGGGGTGTGCTATTGAAAAAATCAAAATGGCACGGCGGCAGCACCGGCATCATCAACGTCGGCTGGGGTTTGGCTGTCACCATTGGCATTTATGCCGCAGCGACCAGCAACAGCGGCGCTCATCTCAACCCGGCGGTCAGCGTGGCGCTCGCCGCCACCGGCGCTTTTCCATGGTCGGACGTGCCTGCCTACGTGCTGGCGCAAATGTTAGGCGCTTTCACCGGGGCAACGCTCGTCTGGCTGCACTACCTCCCGCACTGGCGAGCCACCGAAGACCAGGGGGCGAAACTTGCTGTTTTTTCCACCGCACCTGCCATCCGCAGCCGCTGGTCGAACTTGCTCGGTGAAATAATCGGCACGTTCGTGCTGGTCGCCGGGGTGCTTTTCATCGGTGCGAATAAATTTTCCGAAGGGCTGAATCCGATGGCAGTCGGGGCACTGGTTATTGCCATTGGCATGTGTCTGGGCGGCACGACGGGCTATGCCATCAATCCTGCCAGGGATTTGGCTCCGAGGATTGCGCATTTTCTGCTGCCGGTTGCCGGAAAGGGCAGTTCGGATTGGAATTATGCGGCAATTCCAGTGGTGGGCCCCCTGCTCGGCGGCTTGATGGGGGCGCTTTTTCACCAGGCAGTTTCTTCGGCGACGGTGCAGCCTGCGCTTTGGGTGGTGGCTTTGGCGGTGGCGGTGGTTGCCGTTTTGGCGGTGCTGGAACAATCGAAAAATCAATCAACATGAAATACCTCTCCTGGGCAGTTCGCCTCGTCGTCGCTGCCATCCTTTTGCAGACGCTATTTTTCAAATTCACCGCCTCGGCGGAAAGCGTTTTCATTTTTGAAAAAACGGGCTTGGGCGCTGCCGGTCGCATCGGAACGGGCATTTTTGAACTGATTGCCGCCGTGCTTTTGCTCGTTCCCCGCACGGCTTGGTTCGGCGCTTTGATGGCGGCAGGCATGATGTGCGGGGCGCTTTTTTTTCACCTCACCTCGCTCGGAATTGAAGTGATGGGAGATGGTGGGACGCTGTTTTTCCTGGCGCTCGCTGTCTTTCTGGGCAGCTTGCTGGTTTTGTTTTTGCACCGGGCGGAGTGGTTGAGCCTCATCAGCCGTTTCCGAAAAAATTAAAGCTGTCGCTTGCCGGTCGGCAATTTTTTCGGAGTTTTGACCAAAACGAATTTAATTATGGCAAAATCAAAGTCGCTGCCCGCCTTGCCGTTTGCCGTGCAAGGTTTTCGGATAGCCCATTTTGGCGGCATCAACGAAACTGAAATTCATGGCTTGCCGAACTCGGCAAAGTGGATTTTTTTGACGGGAGAGAATGGGTTTGGGAAGACGACGGTGTTGCAGGCGTTGGCAGCCAATCTTTATGGCGATACTTCCAAATGGCTTTCATCAATTCCTCAAGACTTCAACATTGAAATTGAAATGCTGGCAAATGCAGCAAAAGCGAATAGACAGTTTTCCAAGTCTGATTTTTTCTTTTTTAGGCTTAAACATTCTGAAATTTTACCAATCTGCGGATATGGCTCTTCCCGCCTCAACATCAGTCCTTTCGATGAAGACAAGGATTTAAAAAATCCCATCGCTGGTCTTTTTGACACCAGAACACTCCTCTGCAACATCGAGCTTCAACTCTCCCGCTGGTATTTCAAAAAAAGCGACCCCGAGTTCAAAGCAAAATTCGACGGCGTTTTCAAAGTCCTGAAAAAGCTGCTGCCCATCAGCCAAATCCGGGTGGACGAAAAAACAGACAAGGTCACCTACGTTGAAAAAGACCCCGAAGGAAAAAGCTACGAAGCCGTCGAGTTCAGCCAATTAGCTTCCGGTTTCAAGAGCATCATCGCTTTGGTGGGCGACCTGATTTTGCGGCTGTTCGAGATGCAGCCGGACATTCATGACCCGGCAGAATTGGAAGGCATCGTTTTGATTGACGAGCTTGACCTTCACTTTCATCCCAATCTTCAGCGGGAATTGCCGGCGATGCTGTCGGACGTTTTTCCAAAAATCCAGTTCATCGCTTCCACGCATAGCCCAATTCCGATTCTCGGAGCGCCCGAAGGCTCGGTTTTTCTGACCGTCCGCCGCAGCCGGGAGGAAGGCATCACCGTCCACCGAATCAATCTCGACGTGAGCGATTTGACGCCGAACCTGATTTTGACCTCCCCCATTTTTGGCTTCGACAACATTTTCGCAGAAACCTACCAACCAAACCAGCGCATCCGCACGGAAGACACATTTGCCGAGAAAAACCTCACCGACCAGGTGCTGGAACGCTTGAAATCCTTCGCTTCGGAAGACCCTGCCATTTATGAGCAGGTTTTCCAGGAAAAACCCAGCGCCGCCAGATGATTCGGATTGAAAAGAACTTTGAACAGCCACCTGCCGCCTTGCTTCGCCAGGAAGTCGCCGACCGCATTGCCCGCTCGTTGGCGGGCGACCGAAGCGCCATCCATTCCGACTTTTATCGTGGAAAAACTATCCAGTCCGACGGTTCCGTGAAATTCGAGGTCGTGGAAGCCCTGATGCTTTTGTACCACGACAAATGCGGCTATTGCGAAACGAAAGAGCATGACCCGCAAGCGGAACATTACCGTCCGAAAGGCAGGGTGACGGGCGCTCGAAATCATCCGGGTTATTTTTGGCTGGCTTTTGAATGGAGCAACTTGCTGCCGACTTGCTTCGATTGCAACAAAATTGGAACAGGCAAGGGCAACCGCTTCCCATTGATAGGCGGTGAAATACTGCGCATTTTCCATCCGCCGCTTCTGCCTGGAAACACACTGGATTTAGCCAGCATTCGCCCGAATCTTGCGCCGCTTTGGGATGAGCGTCCTTTTTTGCTGCACCCGGAAGTTGACCAGCCGGAAGTTTGTTTTCGATTTTCAAACAAGGGTGAAATGGAAGGCATTGACCCGGAAGGCAGGGGTCGGGAGACCATCAAAATTTGCAACCTGAACCGCCGCAATCTCAAGTACAGAAGGCAAAATGCTTTGGATGTTTTTGTTCTTGCCATCAATGATACTTTGCTGCTTTTTGAAGCCGGCAAGATTACTAATGACGCCCTGTTGAGTTGGCTGAAATTGACCTTCCTTCGCCTCGAAGCATGGCAGCATCCAACGAAGGAATATTCCCTTTTTGGCAAGTACGCTTTTGCCAATTTCATCGAGATTTTTTCGCCGCTATTGCCCGCCGCCTATCGAACGACTGTACAAGAAGCCTTCGACAGGTTCCGTGCAGGCACATTGTAATTTTCAATGCACATCGTCATCCTCGGCAACGGCGTCGCAGGCATCACCGCCGCCCGCACCATCCGCAAACTCAGCAACTACCGCATCACGGTCGTCTCCGGCGAAAGCGATTTTTTCTTTTCCCGCACTGCTTTGATGTACGTTTTCATGGGTCACACGCGCCACGAAGACATCAAGCCTTACGAAGATTGGTTTTGGAAAAAAAACGGCATCGAGCTGCTGCGAGGCTACGTCGAGCAGGTGGACACGGCTGCCAACAAACTCATTTTTGACGACGGCTCCAACCTTGGCTATGACCGCCTGTTGATTGCCACCGGCAGCCAATCCAACAAGTTCGGCTGGGTCGGGCAAGACCTCGACGGGGTGCAGGGTTTGTACAGTTTGCAGGATTTGGAGGGCATGGAATTTTACAGCCAGGACTTGCACCGGGCAGTCATCGTTGGCGGCGGTTTGATTGGGGTGGAAATGGCGGAAATGCTGCATTCCCGGCACATCCCGGTGACTTTTTTGGTGCGGGAAAAAAACTTTTGGGACGTCGTTTTGCCGCTCGAAGAAGCCCAAATGGTCACCCGGCACATCCGGGAGCATGGCATTGACCTTCGCCTGGAAACCGAACTGAAAGAAATCTGGGGCGACCGCCAAAGCAACCGTGCCAAAGCGGTGGTGACAAAAAACGGCGAAAAAATCACCTGCGGCTTCGTCGGCTTGACCGTCGGCGTCCGCCCGAACGTGGATTTTCTGCATTTCAGCGGCATCGAATTGGACAAGGGCGTGCTGGTGAATGAGTTTTTGCAGACCAACGTACCCGACATTTTTGCCGCAGGCGACTGCGCCGAGCTTCGGCAGGCTGCCGTCGGTCGCCGGGCGACCGAAGCGGTTTGGTACGTCGCCCGAAAAATGGGCGAGGTGGCAGGTCAAAACCTCGTCGCTTCCCTTGCCGAGCAGATGACCGCTCAGGCTTCGCCGCTGGTCAAATATGACCCTGGCATCTGGTTCAACTCCGCCAAATTCTTCGATATTGAGTACCAGGTTTATGGCGACATTCAGCCGCAATTGCCTGAACATCAGGCGACTTTGTACTGGGAGCATCCCGGCGGGCGAAAGAGCATTCGCATCAATTGGGACAAAAATTCAGGTTCGGTCATGGGCTTCAATTTGATGGGCATTCGCTATCGGCAGGAGGTGTGCCAGCGGTGGATTCGAGAAGGGGCGCACGTAGAGGAGGTGCTGCAAAACCTGGGGCTGGCGAATTTCGACCCGGAGTTTTTTGAGGAGCATGAGGCGGCGGTGGTGGCTGCTTACAATTTGCAAGCGGGTCGAAGTTTGGCGTTGCGAAAACGGCGAGGATTGGCTGGCGTGCTGAAATTTTTGAAAGTTTGAATGTTCTTGGAAAGTCAGAAAATATCGTGTCATGATTCAAAAATCAGGTGTTGCATTTGTTCTTCTTGCTCTTCTCATTTTCACCCTCCTTCCCTTCCTCGGCAGCTACCGCCTCACGCCAGAATCCCTCGCCGTGAGCAAGCCGCATCACCGCCAGGAAATTTTGGCGCAAGCCAAAGCAGCTAATCTGCTCGAAAAAACCCTCCGCTTCGGTTTCACACAAGCCTTCAAAACCGTCCTGAAAAAAGCTCAAAAATCTTTGGCTGAAAAAGCGGCGGCGACCGGCATTCCGCAAGGCGTGGGCGAGTGGGATTTCAAGTTGGGCGATTGGGAAATCAAGGAATACCTGTTTCAAACCACCCGCAAATCAACGGTCGGCGTCGTGGCGGAACTGCCTTGGCTTTTTGTTTTTCTCACTTTTGGCTTAGGCATCCTCGGCGGCATGCTCTGCATTTTGCCACAATTCAAAACCATCCCCGGCATCAAAAACAACGGCATTTATCACCATTCACTGACTCGTGGCTTGCGCTTAAGCTGGCGCGGTTTTCTGCTTGGCTCAACAATTTTAGGGGTGCTCACCTACGGCATTTTTTACCTGAACGGCGACTGGCTTTGGTCGGTGCTGACGGCAGCGATGGCGTTGCTCATCACGTGGCTGGTCTTTTTTTATGAAAAACAAAAGCAAAACCAACCCAACCGCTCGGCATCTCCAACCATGACCGGCTGGCTTGGCTTGCTGGCTGGGCTTTATCTGATTGGCTTCTACATTATATTATACTGGTCGCCGCAAACGGTCGCCCCGTGGATGGCGATGCTCGACCCGTTGAGCCGGGCGCTGAATGGCGGCGAGGCGAGCCAATGGTTTTTGTATGGCTTGCTTTACACGGTGGTCGTTCTGGTGATGGGTGTGCGCATGATTGCCAAATACCGACACAACCGCTACCAAATGCTGCGAACCGGCTCGGTCATGTTTTTCCAGTTGGCTTTCGCTTTCCTGCTACCGGAGATTTTGGTGCGGCTCAATCAACCTTATTTCGACTTCAAAAATATCTGGCCCCTCGACTACGACTTTTTCTTCGATTGGAATCTGAACAACCTGGTGCAGAGTGGCGGCTTGGGCGTGTTCATGCTTGTTTGGGGCATTGCGCTGGCGGCGATTGGCGTGCCGGTGCTGACTTATCTTTTCGGAAAACGCTGGTATTGTTCGTGGGTCTGCGGCTGCGGCGGCTTGGCGGAAACCTTCGGCGACCCCTGGCGGCAACTCTCTGACAAGAGCCTGCGAGCTTGGAAATTCGAGCGATGGATAGTTCACGGGGTGCTTGTTTTTGCAGTGGTGATGACGGCGCTGGTGCTTTACACTTATTTCACCGGCGCTCGCAACGTCCTGATTTTCAGTAGCGATTCAGTGCGGGCGTGGTACGGATTTTTGATTGGCAGCGCCTTCGCCGGAGTGGTCGGCACAGGGTTTTATCCTTTAATGGGCAACCGGGTTTGGTGTCGTTTTGGGTGTCCGCTGGCGGCGTACCTGGGGCTGGTGCAAAGATTCAAGAGCCGTTTTCGCATCACGACCAACGGCGGGCAGTGCATCAGTTGTGGCAATTGCTCGACGTATTGCGAGATGGGGATTGACGTTCGGTGGTATGCGCAGCGGGGGCAAGATGTGGTTCGGGCTTCGTGCGTGGGATGCGGGATTTGTGCGGCGGTGTGCCCGAGGGGAGTTTTGCGGCTGGAAAATGCGAAGGAGAAGGACTTGTCACCGAGGGAGATTTGAAATCCATTCCTCTCATTTTTCCATTACCTTCGCCC
Source organism: uncultured Saprospiraceae bacterium (assembly GCA_964533005.1). Classification (GTDB taxonomy): domain Bacteria; phylum Bacteroidota; class Bacteroidia; order Chitinophagales; family Saprospiraceae; genus UBA6168. The sequence continues at coordinate 4,321 of CAZHLB010000139.1, read as the reverse complement.
CTGATTTTAAACAAATTAGCGTGCCCGCCAAAAGAAAGCGGGCGTCGTCTCCTCACAACCGTCCATGGTTTTCGACATATTCCTCACTGTTTTTTTAGTTCTGCTGAATGGTTTTTTCGTAGCTGCCGAATTTGCCATCGTCAAAGTTCGCCTGTCGCAAATTCAAGTGCGCATGGGACAAACTTTCACTGCCCGACTTGCAGAAGGCATCGTTTCCCACCTCGACGCCTACCTCGCCGCCACCCAATTGGGCATTACCCTTGCGAGCCTGGGCTTGGGTTGGATTGGCGAGCCTATCGTGTCAAAGCTCATCACCAATTTCATGGGCTTGTTCAACCTGGAATTGGATGAAGAAACCACCCACGCCATCGCCTTGCCGATTGCTTTTGCAATCATCACCATACTGCACATCGTTTTTGGAGAGCTTGCTCCCAAGTCGCTCGCCATTCGCCACCCCATCAACACGACGCTGGCAGTCGCTGCACCGTTGAAATTCTTCCATGTCATCTTCCACCCCTTCATTTGGATGCTCAATGGTTTCGCCAATTTCATCCTGAAACTCATTGGCATTCAACCTGTTCCACACGCTGGCATTCACTCGGAGGAGGAGCTAAAACTCATCATCGCCGAGAGCGCTGAGGGCGGCGCCATCGAACCGAGCGAGCGGGAATTGATTCAAAATGTCTTCGATTTCGACGACCGTTTTGTTTGGCAAGTCCTGCGCCCTCGCACCCAAATTGCCGCCATTGAGGCAGACACGGAACTGGAAGAAGCCATCGAATATGCCCTTCAGGAAGGCTACTCCCGCTTTCCGGTGTACGAGGATTCGATTGACAAAATCATTGGTTTCGTTCATTCGAAAGACCTGCTGTTGTTGTCGAGAAGCAAGAATGGCAAGCCTTTGCGGGACATCCTGCGCCCGGTGCTTTATGTTTCCTCCGGTAAAAAAGTGTTGCACCTGCTGCGGCAGTTTCAAAAAGAGCATGTCCAATTGGCGGTGGCAGTGAACGAATTTGGCGGCACAGTCGGCATCGTCACCCTCGAAGACATCATCGAAGAATTGGTCGGCGAAATCCAGGACGAGTATGATACCGAAGTGCCTATCGTGGAAAAGGTCAATGAAAACACTTTCAAAATTCAGGCGCAAAACCCGCTGGATGAAATCAACGAGTCGTTGCCCGCCCCGTTTCCCGAAAGTGACGACTACCACACACTTTCCGGCTTGTTGATGCAGTTGGCGGAAGAAATTCCGGAGGAAGGAGAGGTGATAAAAGTGAATGACTACGAGGTAAAAGTGCTGAAAATGTTCCAGTCCAGCCCCGAGTTAGTGGAGGCGCAGTTTAAGCCGGAGGTGAAGGGAGTTACAGCGGAGTGAGCAAGGGAGGCACAAATGAAAAAAGGACAACATTAGCTTTATTAAATTTTTACCTCTATCCAAATTTCATCCTCCATTTTTCCGAAAAAGACAAAACGGATTTTACGTTTAATTTACAATCTGAAATATTCTGCTGCAAAGTTTGTATTTCGCTTACACACCCCATAACTTGACGGCAGTAATCAACCGTTCATTAAAAATAATTTCAGATGATGACCCACCAACGTGAGATTCTAATCTACTACAATCCCGATTCGAGCAACGACCGTAAAACAGTGGCTCACGCCCAGAGCCTCGTCGAACACGTGACGGTTTACTCCTTCGACAAAGCGCCCTCCACCGGCACGAGTTGGCAACAAATTATTCATGCGCTCGACGTGCATCCGAAAAAATTGCTGAACAAGTCGCATCCATTTTATCAGGAAAACGTCCGTGGGCGAGACTTCGACGAGGAAGGATGGTTGCACATCATCCAATTCAATCCTTCCCTCATCAAAGCGCCCATCGCCATGCGAGGAGACAAAGCAGTGCTTTGCAGCACCGCCACCGACGTCTATAAGCTGATGGAGATGAACGTGCCGGCGACCATTTATTAAAAAATTTTCTTCCTTTCGACCCATACAATCGAGCTTTCACTACTTTTGAAGGTGTGAAAAAAGAGGACGGAGAATGGTGACATTCTCCGTTTTTCATTTGGTGAGTTAGTGATTTGGAGATTTGGCGGGTGAGACGTCTAACCCGCCAAATCACCAAATCACCAACTCACCAAATGATTTGGCAAGTCGGGGAAAGCTGCCATTTTTGCCTTCTCAATTTTCACATTTTAACTACAAATTCGAGACATGGCAAATTTTGAAATAGAAGGCAAGCTGCACCGCAAATTCGACGTGGAGAACAAGTCTCAAACCTTTCAAGCCCGTGAATTCGTGATAGAGGTGCCGGACGGGAACTACCCGCAATTCATAAAATTCCAACTGACGCAAGACCGCTGCGCTCTGCTGGACAACTACAAGGAAGGCGAAATGATGAAAGTGCATTTCGAACTGAAAGGAAGGGAATGGCAAGGCAAGTATTTTACCAACCTGAGCGCCTGGCGGCTTGAAAAATCTTCCGCTTCGGCGGCAGCGCCAGCACTGCCGCCTGCCGCTGCTCACGACTTTCCGACGGCTGCGGATGAGCCGGTTCATGCGCATGGAGATTTGCCTTTCTAAGCGTGAATACAGTTAGTTTGGGAAGAGAGAAATTTTGAAAAAATTTCTCTCTTCCCAAATAGTGCGTCCCGCCAACTCCTGCGCAATGACCTGTCTTTTAAGTATAAAAAACATATTCCTCTGCCTCCTGATTCTCAGCCTTGCTGAAACAATGCTGGCACAAAGCCAGCCCAGCGCCAGCCCATTCGACCTCTTGCCTCGAATGGCAGTGAGTGTGCCGGAGGACAGCATTGCCATCACCACTTCTTCCAATCCTTTTGACATCGTTCCGATGCCGTCGTCGTTTCGGCGACCAGCCGCCAGCTCACCAGGATTTATCGTTGAAAAACGGGCGAAACCGCTGACTATCAAGGAACAAGTGTCCATCTACCGCCGGTTTTTGTTCATCACGGTCATTGTGATGCTCATCGTTTTGACCCTGGTAGTGACCATTTTCCGCATCCTCATCGAGAAAATCTGGAAGGCATTCGCCAACGACAACCTGCTGAACCAATTGCTGCGGGAACAAAGCGCCGGACTGACTTGGGCTTACCTGATTTTGTACTTGATGTTCCTGTTCAATGCCGGGTTCTTCCTATTCCTGTCACTGCGGCATTTCGGGGTCACGCTGTCGCCATCCAATTTTGTAGGCTTGATGATTTGCACGGGCGGGCTTGCCGGGTTCTTTCTTTTCAAACACACGTTGTTGCGCATTGTCCGCTACGTTTTCCCGGTCGAGAAGGAGGTGACGGCTTATAATTTTACCATCATCATTTTTAATATCGTCGTTGGGTTTTATCTTGTGCCCATCAACTTGCTGGCAGCCTACGCCACGAACCTAACTGAGTATGTGATTTACGGAGCTGCCGTACTGCTCGCCTTGACCTACCTTTTCCGCAGCCTGCGTGGGCTGCTGCTTGCCAACCGGTTCCTCGCCTGGCACAAGTTTCATTTCCTTTTGTATCTTTGCGCCGTCGAATTAGCGCCTCTTTTTGTAATCGTTAAGCTGTTGTTGCAACAAAGGGGCGCTTGACAAACCAGCAGCATGGAAACCAAAAATATGATGCAGCGCATGGAAGTTCTAAACGGTCAAACGTACGTGGAGAAGTACCTGAAGGTCAAGTCTATTTTAGTCTCCCAACCGAAGCCGGAACGTTCTCCTTACTATGAGTTGGAAAAGAAGTATGGGCTTCAAATTGACTGGCGACCCTTCATCCACGTCGAGCCTGTCAACATCAAGGATTACCGCAGGCAACGCATTCCCCCCGAAGAGTTTGGCGCTGTTATTTTAACCAGCAAAAATGCCGTTGACCATTTCTTCCGCACCTGCGAGGAAACTCGGGTCAAGATGTCGGAGGACACCAAATACTTCTGTTTGACCGAAGCGGTGGCTAACTACCTCCAAAAATTCATCGTCTATCGCAAGCGGAAAGTCTTTTCGGGCAACCGCACCATCCTCGACCTCAAGTCGTACCTGATGAAGCACCGGGACAAGGAAAAATTCCTGCTCCCCTGCTCCAATCTCGGCGGAAAGGAAGTGACCAAGTTCCTGCAAGACAACAAGTTCAATTTCCAGGAATCGGTCATGTACCAGACGGTCGCCAGTGACCTGAGCGATTTGAAAGACATTTATTACGACGTCATCGTGTTTTTCAGCCCGATGGAAATTCAGGCGCTGTTCGAGAATTTCCCTGATTTCCAGCAGAAAAACACCCGCATTGCCGTCTTCGGAAAAACCACCTGGGAGGCAGTTGAG
>CAZHLB010000138.1:0-11471 GCA_964533005.1 uncultured Saprospiraceae bacterium | reverse complement strand
ACTCGAAAAACAGGCGGTTGATTTTTTCCACCTGGGCGGCGGAAGGCTTTTCATTTTCTGCCCGGCAGAAAAAATGCGCCAGGGATTCTTTGACCCGATAGAAATAAATGTAGGCTGAAAGCTCCTCCTTGATATCCACGTAATCGCTCGCCTGCGGGTCTAACCTGTGATTGAGGAAGCGGATGAAGTTAATCATGTTGGTTTTGCTGAACGAGACGGTCTTCGCCTCATCTCCAAAGGTCAGCTCGACGAGCCAGTTCTTCTTTAGCCTGCCTTGGCTGTTGTTTTCTCTGCCGAGGAATTTGAAATGGAAATGCTCGGGCTTAGGCAGGGTCAATTCTTCGATGCCCCAAGTGCTGGCGACGCAAACCGAAAACATCATCAGCAAAGCATGAGATGCCACCGAAAAGAACTTCTCTCTTTCATCCCCCATCAAGTTATAAAGCCATGGAAATGCGAGTGTCAATTGCATAAAAACTATCAATCCCATCACTGCTGTCGTCAAAATCACCATCCCCTTGCCGTACTCCCGGAAATAAAAGGAGCGGCCAAAAACCACTGCCAATATGCCCACCGTCAGGGAAGACAAAATCACTTCGGGTAGAAGAACCTTGCCGCTGAACTCTCTGAACGCTGCCACTGGCATCCCCGCAACGTGCTGTCCTTGCGCCAGCCAAAATCCAATTCCAAACATGATGAATACTACCGCAATGCTTAAACCAATCATGGAAGGGCGCCACCAGGCACGACGTATTACCTGCGGAGCATAGTCGAAATAGGGCAGGGAAAGCAAAAACAGCAAGCTGTTCAATGTGCTGAGAAGGCTCTTGCCGGCGAGATGCCAGACTGAATGATTTTGGAAACTGCCCCAAAAAGCTGCGACTGCCCATGAACCTATGGCTGCCGATAGGTAAACTATCCCTATGTCAGTCCGTTTTTCCGGCTTTTGCCGCACCACTTTTCGCCAGATGGACAGTAACATGATTGCCGCAGAGATGGAAATCAAGATGTGACTGAGGAGGTAAGGAGTGAAATTGAGATTCATAATCCTTGTTTTTCTGCTGGTCTGCTCCAATGGAAAAGCCTGGCTTGCCTGCCAGATTTTTCCCCTTCGGATAGCCAACTTGAATCTGAACAATGAAAAGTTGTAAAAATTTCGCTGCGAGTCTATCATTGGTAGAGGCGTTGTCCACCTGATTTGGACGGGCATTTTTTTAATCGTCTTTTACAACCCGCTCAAAATCAATCATCTGTTTCTGGTCTTTCCCGTCGCCATTTTTCACTTTGTCCTTTCTCCCCGGAAAAATTTTTCTCCACTCGTTTGCCTTTTTTACTTTGGCAACAACTCCGAGGTGAAAGACGAGGACAAAACATAGAAGAAATGGACTTTACTGACCGCAAATTGGGCATATTACTCAACACCCTTTCAGAAGAAGAATGGGCTGCGGCTCGCTGGTTTTTGGATGCGCCCGCCCATAAAAACCGGAAGGCGATGCTACGCTGTTTCGACCACCTTCGAGACTCGCACAGGCAAAGCGAGCCGGCTGACAAACAGGCACTTTTCACCGCTACTTTTCCCGAAAAAACGGAATACGACGACGACCTGCCCTTGCGTCGCCTGATGTCTGAAATGAGCGGCTACCTGGAAAACTTTCTGGCTTGGCGCCAATTGAAGCGAGACCAAAACAGCGTGGCGCAACTGGTACTGGATGCTTTGCGGCAGCGAAACGCCGAGGACTTGTTCCACAAAAAAGCCCGTGCCCACCTGGTGGAGTTTCAGCAATCCCCGCCTGTCGATGCCGCTGATTTTCAGGCGCTTGCCGAACTTCACCGCCAATTATACTTCCACTCGGCTGCTAGTAATTACCAAGCCAACCATGCCTCTCTTTTTCAAGCCATTCGCAATTTGGAAATCTCATTTGCCTTGCGCCTGCTTTGCTACCGGGTGGAAGTGCTGGCGAGGCAGTCCGTGCTGGCTGATGATAAAGATTCTGCGTTTTGCTTCGAGTCGGGTTTGGAGGAAGCCTGCCGGAAACTCGCCCCGGAATGCGCAGCCATTGACCTGTTCGTGAAATTGCTCGCCCTGTTTTCCGGCGAAAAAAACGAAGACGCTTTTCAATCCGCCTGGGAAGCCTACCTGCGCCAGAACGCTTCTCAGTATTCCTTCGAACAAGCCATGGCGCACAAAATCCTGCTTCAGCATGCCATCGCTCAATCCAATGCCGGCGGGCTGAACGACCACTTCAACGTATTGAATATCTACAAGATTGGCTTGGAACGCAAGCTGCTGGAAGCACCGGAAACCGCCCTGAGCGTTGTCAGTTATCTCAACATCAGCTTCGCAGCTGCCCTGGCAGAGGAGTTTGATTGGGCTGCCAACTTTGAAAAAAATTATAAAGACCGGCTACCCGAAAAGCTTCGGCAATCCACGCTCAACTTGTGTCAAGCTTGCCTGCTTTTCTACTACAGCAGAAAAAAAGGGACTGGCGCTGCCGATTTTGACCGAGCGCTCGATTTGCTCCAAGACGTTTCCCACGAGCACGAACTGTTCGAGCTTTGTGTTCGCACACTTCAAATGCGCATTTTCTACGAGCATCCTCGTGTGCAACCTGGCAGGTTTCTACTCAATTTTGCCAAAAACTTTGAGCGCCACCTGCAAACCAACCGCCATTTTTCAGTCGCTTTCAAAACCAGGTATGTTTTGTTTTCCAGGCACTACCGGCAATTGGTCAGGTTACGTAGCACCCCAAAACCGGGCGGCGAAGCCCCGCAGGCTTTTCTGCAAAAACTGAAACAGGAAAAGCAGGCTGCCTTTCTGTGGTGGCTGCTTGAAAAAGCGGAGGAGTTGCAACAACTCCCCACCCGGCTAAAAAATCTCAGGCTTGAATCAGGTCGGTCACGCCAATGAGACCGCTTGGCTCGCTGCCGCAGAGGACGACGAAGTAAAAAGTGTGCAACCCCTGACTCAGGTTCGCAAAGGTGAACGTGCAGTTGGTTGTGTAGAAACTCTCGCTGGTGTAGTCGTCGCTGTGGCGTACATACCAAACCTGGAATAGGGTCGCTTCGGTAGGCGCACTCCAGGAGTAGGAGATGGAAGTGCTGGTTTGCCCGGTCTTCCGGAGGTTGGTGATTTCCGGGCAAACGCAAACTTCGGTGGGGGTGGAAGTTTTTGCCGGGGCATCGAAAGCGAACGCCGCAGGCAAAAAGAACAGCAGGGACAAGATGGACTTGAACATAGCACAAATAGTTTTGGATGGTGAAAAAATAGATAGCACGACCTGCCGGCTTCGTGCAGGCACGGCGCCGTCGCAGGTTTTCTTGTTGTTCCAGCCTTATTTGTAGTGAAAGATTCGAGGGAAGGTGTTTCAATAATTCAATACCACGAACCGGATTTCATTACCCTGAAAGCGTGAAAAAATGTTAGCCGTAGCTGCGGAAGAAGAATTTCGCTTGAAAATCCGCCTACATTTGACTGTTCACTTTTTTTTGGAGAAAACACACCGTCTTATGTTTCAGCGACAACCTGCCTTCGATAACGAGACTTGCCTGCAAGCCCTTCTCGGCAAAGATGACCTCCTGCTTGATGCTTTGATTGTCCACTTTCAACCGCAAGTCGCAGCCTATTTGCGAAAACTGAACGCAAAACCGCAGGAGGCGCAGGACATTTTTTTCATCGCCATCGAAGCCATTTGGGAAAAGTCGCAGCAGGACGGATTCAAACTAACCGGGGATTTTTCAACCCTCCTTTTTTCGATTTGCAAGTATCAGTGGTACAAAATCTACCGGCGCAAAAAAATTACGGCAGAAGGGGTAAGCCCGGAGGATTTGGATGTACCCTTTCCGGAAACAGGCTTCGAGCAGGTGTTGGAAAAAACCGAGCAATTCGATTTCATCGAAGAAAAATTAAACAACATGGCTGGCAAGTGCCGCAAACTGCTCATCCGCCGCTTTCGAGAAGAAGCAAGTCAGGCAGAAATCGTAGCGGAATTTGGCTATGCCAATTCCAACGCTGCAAGCCAACGAGTGCATCGTTGCCTGGAGCGGCTGAAAAAAATGGTGAAAGAGGATGACAAGTTTGCCGAATTATTCGGGCAACCTGCCCTACAAAAAATAGCGTCATGAACGACTTGGACTTGACTGACAAAATTGACCGCTATCTCTCCGGCAAATTGCCACCGGAAGAAAAAGCTTCTTTCGAGCAGGCAATCGCTGCTGACTTTAAGTTGGCTCAAGAGGTAGCCTTACAGCGCCAGATTTACGAGACATTGAGACGGGGCGACCGTGCCGAGTTCCGGGAAAGGCTACAGCGCGTCAGCGCAAAACATCTACCCTCCTCACAAACACCGATTCGCAAAAGGACTATCTTTTTTGCCATTGCCCTGCCTTTGATTTTGGGGTTGGCAGCCACCGTCTTTTTTTGGAATGACCCGTTTGAGCAAACGGTTAATCCACCAACCTTGCCAGCTAACGAACTGCCGCCGGACACGGCGGCACAGCCAGAAATTAATGACTCGGAACCATTGTCGGACAGTGTTTCAAATGGAAAACCATCTAAGCCCATCGCCGGAGAACAAAAGCAGCAAATAAAAAAACCGAAGCAAGATGTAGTACCAACTTCCGAAGAATCCCTGCTTGCCCTTGCAACTTCCTATTTCGATTCCATCGGATTTACTGCTACCAGAGGCGGCAAACCGATTCCGCCCAAAACCAACGACCCAATTTCGCAGGCTGGCTATTCTTTCGACATCGGCGAGTTTGAGAAGGCGCAACGATTAGCGGAAACGATTCAGTTGAAACAACCAGGCTATTGGCGGGCAAAGGAAATCGCTGCTCATGCCGCGTTCCGGGCAGGTAAATTCCAAGAGGCAGCAGCGCATTTTGGCGTCTTGGCAAAAGAACTTTCCTTCCAAAAAGAGAAGTCGGAAAAACATTGGCTGTTAGCCATGTTGGCAGCAGGGCAAACTCAAAGCCCTGATTTTCAGGCGTTGCTAAAGATAATGCAGGACACGCAAGGACACCTTTTTCACGAAGAAGCCATCGAAATCGGCAGGCGATTGAAGCCTCAAAATTGAACTGATATTCAAACTGCGCACAAATTTTGGCAAAGCTCGCCTTTCACTTTGGCGCACCTGATGCGGCTATTCCATGAGCACGAAACCTGCCCAGAAAAAAGGGTCATATTTTGTCCGCATTGCCTGTTGGGCAGCCCGAAAAGCAGCGGGAACGCTCATTTTTTCTTTCAACAGGTAATTGTAAAACTCGCTCATCAACTCCATGGACGCATAATCCGGTACTTTCCAAAGACTCATCACCAAATATTTTGCACCCGCAATTTTGAAGGCTCGCTGCAAACCATGTACGCCTTCATTGTTCACAATATCTCCCAAGCCCGTTTCACAGGCAGACAGCACAACCAATTCGGTATTGCTCAAATTCATCTGGCTGATTTCATAAGCGGTGAGAATACCATCCTCTGCTTCCGGCGGCAGCGGCTTGCCTTTCCATGCGTGGTTAGCGCCTGCCAGCACGAGACCGGAGCGAATCATGGGATGGTCATTGACACGAAACGCAATCCCCGCTTGGTTTTCGGTAGATATCATTCCCTCGCTATCCAAATGTTTGGAGTCCGTTTTCGGCTCCGGGAAAAAGTAACCATGCGTGGCGATGTGCAAGGCGGAGGGAGAAGGCGGTTGTTCTCCCAACTGTTTGAAAACATCTTCGGAAGCCTCGGCTCCTTCGAATACTTTCACCTGCCAGCCATCAGCTCGAAATTGATGACTCACCGTTTTCGATTCCTGTTCCGAACCGGTCAAATATTTCCATTCATCGCCTTCAGGGTCGAAATTCCGAAGGCTTCGCCGCAAGCCTTTCGTTTCGAGTTCCTTGCGGTTGGATTTACTTTTCACAAGAGATGTCGAGGCTAAATCATAGTTGATGCCTCCAAAAACGACGGCGGTTTTTTGAGGTGAAGCGGCATTGCTTGCTGATGGAAAAGCTAATTGGCGGGTGCTGACCAAACGTATCATTTGGAATTGGTCGCCGAGGGTGGAATTACCTACGGGAATGGCAGAAAAAGAGAGCCGGTGCAGCAAGCCGTCCGGCGAAAAGTAAACGGTTTTGACCCCATCCAGAAAAGGCGCAACAGGCTTCCAAACCCAATCAAACAAGCTGTCGCCGAGGCTGCCAGACTGGTACAAATTGCTGATAAAATCAGGCGTTGCGTTTTCCGCCAGGGAAAGAAGCGAGGCAAGCTTCTCTTTTTCCAAAAGACGCACAAAATGAGGAGGTTCGCCGCCGCTCGGTCGAAGAACAAGGGCAGCATAACGCACACCTGTTGTCTCTCCAAATTTATTCCGGACTATAAATTCCACGAACTCAATTGCTGCTTCATCTTTTCCAAGCTGCGCCTGCACATCCTGCCAGGTTGCCAGGCGGCGAGCATCGTCAAAGCCGGCAATGGTTTTCGCTAATTGTTTTTCCAATTCATTGGCTTGGGCTTCCATTTCGGTAACCTGCGTTTGCTCGTCAAGCGGCTTGGCATATTGTATGGCAAGGTTGAGGTGGAGGGATTTCCATTGCAAATAGGCTGGGGGTGTGTCGCCAGTTTGTTCCAAAATCCGGCGAAGTTTCAGCGAGCTTTCCAATAAAAAGCCCTTGTAAAAAAGGGCATGGTCGTAGCAAATTTTTTCAAGCGCCGTATCCGAATGCTCCCAGGCACAAGCATTAAAAAGGTCGAATGGAAAGTAAAACTTCAAATAAGCGTCTATTCCGCGATCGGACAGGTATTTTGAGGTTCGAAGCGTATGCCCGACAAAGCGTTTGCTACAATCGGGAGCAAGACGAGCAACTTGTTCCCATTCCTTCATCTCAGCATGAAATCCAAGAAGCCACCTCTCGGCTCGGGCATAGTTCAGGTGTTCTTTTCCAAAAATTTTTTCCCGAATCTTCAGTGCTTGGTCAAAGCACAGACGGGCTTCTTGCAGCTTCCCAGCCTGGTGACGCAAGACGCCTAAGTTGGAAAGCGCCCCGGAATAATCAAACCCGTTTTTCTCGCCAATGGCAATACTTTCAAGATGGTATTGCTCTGCCTGGCTCCACTTTTTCATGTTTTGATACAAATAGCCAAGATTGCTCAAAGAGTTTGCGTAATCCTTGTGCTCCAAGCCTAGCCTTTTTGCCTGGAGGTTTTTCGCCTCCATCAAAAATTCCTCTGCTTCCTCGTATTGGTTTTTTAAAATTAAAATAGCCCCGAGATTGGCAAGCACCAATGCAAGCGAGGCGGGAGGCGGCGTATCCATTTTTTGCAAAATGCCGAGCGCCTGCCTGTATCTTTTTTCAGCTTCGTCGAAATTGCCAAGCTGTTGATGGAGCAAACCATAATTACTCAAATTGACCGCGTACCAAGACGTCTCTTTTTTTTGCTGTATTTCAAAAGCTTCGAGCGCTTCCAGGTTGAATTGCTCTGCCTCTTCAAATCGTCCCAGGTGCAAATTAGCCGTTGCCAAATTCATCAACATGCCAGGGTCGCTTTTCCCTTCCAAGCTATCAATGATGCCGATTGCTACCCGCAGCAGCGGCTCCGCTTCTTCATAACGTTCCATTTCGAGGTAAATCGCTGCTAAACTATTCACGGCATTGGCATAGTCTCGTGAGTAGCAACCAAGCAATTTCAGCCGGATGTCCTTGCACTTGTTAAGCAGAGGCTCAGCCGCTGCATACCGACCCAGGTTTCTGTAGAAATTGGCGATAGATTGAAGTGCCGTAGCAAATGGAAGGCTTTCTTCGCCGTAAACTTTTTCCCGAATGTGCAAGGATTTTAATAGCAAGGCTTCCGCCTGCGGAAATTGCCCCAAATCGGCGTAAGCAAGGGAAAGATTGTTCAGGGTTTTCAGGTATTCGGCGTCTTCCTCGTCTTTCCCCCGAATGCGCAAAGCCTCTTCCAGAAAAGAAACCGCCTTGCGAGGCTGTTCCATACCGAGGCAAATCGTGCCGAGGCTGTGCAAGCTAAAAGCCCGGCTTGGATGCAGGCTATCGAGTCCTTGCTGCGAAAGCTGCCAAGCCAGTTCCGCAACCGGCAATGCTTCCTTGAAATTTTTTGCCTTGCGCAGGTTCTCGCTTAAATTGACCAAGCTGTCGATACGATGCACCAAAGCAAGTGAATCCGGAATTTGTGAATGGCAGAAAAAAGGCAGGCAAAGGAGAAAAGGTAGCATGTTTTTCATGGTTTGCGTTTTTATGAAATTGGAAAACAGGGAAGTCTGGCGCCTTCCTGATGGATGGAAGATATTAAAGGACGAGCGCCATCTTTGCCACCAAAATCAAAAAATATCATCCACAAAATCCTCCTCATCCGCTTTTCCTCCATCGGCGACATCCTGCTCACGACGCCGGTGGTGCGCTGCCTGCGACAGCAATTGGACGCTGAAATTCACTTCCTGACCAAGTGAGCGTACCTGCCGCTGCTCGAAGGCAATCCCTACATTAGTAGTATTCACACCATCGAAAAGAAGGTCTCGGAAGTGCTTTTAGGCTCGCCGAGCATCGTTGACCGCTACCTGGCTGCCGTCGCTCTGCTCGGAGTGAAAAATGATGGCGGCGGCTTAGACCTTTTCTTCGGAGCTAACCTTTCCAAAAGTTTCAAACTTTCGGAAAGGTTTGTCCAACCTACCGGCTTCGTGGCTTTCGCCTTCGGCGCTGCGCACCAAACCAAGCGCCTGCCCACCGAAAAAATCCTCGCTATTTGCCAAGGCATCCGCCAGCCGGTCGTCTTGCTCGGTGGCAAGGAAGCAGCAGCGGAAGGCGACCTCATCGCCCGGCAAGCAGGCGATCATGTGTTAAATTTTTGCGGAAAACCACCTGCTCATCCACCTGTTGGCGGGTGACTTTTTTCGGTTCTTCAATCATACAGGCGACCAGCTTGGCATCGTAAACGTCTGATTGCCAAAGCGCTAAAGCCAGCTCGTGGTTTTTTGGGATTTTTTTTTGGCGAGTTGCTTGAGTTGGGTCAAGCCGATGCCGTAGGTGGTCATGCCTTCGACGCCGGCACGTTGCCAGACGGCGATGCCACGAGGGTTTTTGTTTTGCTCGAGAAGGGAGAGGATGTCTGATTTAGTCATGATTTTTAGTTTTTTGTCAATCCACAATCATCTCCGCCCCCTCCAAAACCTGCTGCCGCATCCCCTTCGGCAACTCCCGAAATTCATACTGCTGATTCCGCAACCGAGCCTCAAAACCCGCCTCCCGAATCGCTTTTTGAATCCCATCCGCCGTGAACCGAAACCTCGCACCCGCCGCCGACACCACGTTTTCCTCAATCATAATGCTGCCAAAATCATTCGCCCCGGCGTGCAGGCAAAGCTGCGCCACCTGCTTGCCGACGGTCAGCCATGAGGCTTGCACGTTCACCACGTTGGGCAACATGATTCGGCTCATCGCAATCATGCGCACGTACTCGTCGCCGGTGCAAGTGTTGCGGGCACGTTTCAGCTTTTTCAAAATTGTGTCCTCGTCCTGGAAGGGCCACGGGATGAAGGCAAGAAAACCCTTCGCATCCGCCGGTTTTTCCGCCTGCACTTCCCTGATTTTCACGAGATGCTCCATGCGTTCCAGGTTGGTTTCGATGTGCCCGAACATCATCGTGGCGCTGGTCGTCAGGTGCAATTGGTGGGCGGCTCGCATCACGTCGAGCCATTCTTTTGCGCCGCATTTACCTTTGGAAATCAGGCGGCGCACCCGGTCGTCCAAAATCTCTGCGCCAGCGCCCGGCAAGCTGTCCAAACCTGCTTCATGCAAAGCCTTCAATACCTCGTAATGCGTTGATTTTTCGAGCTTTGTGATGTGCGCAACCTCTGGTGGGCCCAGTGCGTGGAGTTTCAAATTCGGGTACAATTCTTTGAGTTGACGAAAGGTGTTGCAGTAAAAATCAAGCCCCAAATCGGGGTGGTGACCGCCTTGCAACAGCAGTTGCTCCCCGCCGTAGGCGAAGGTCTCTTCGATTTTTTGTTTGTACTCCTCGATGGTCGTGATGTAGCTTTCACCGTGACCGGGTCGCCGATAGAAGTTGCAGAATTTGCAGTTGGCGATGCACACATTGGTCGTGTTCGAGTTTCGGTCAATAATCCAGGTGACCACGTTGCCCGGCACGTGATGCTGCCGGATTCGGTTGCCGACGTACATCAGTTCGGCGGTGGCGGCATTTTCAAAGAGAAAAACGCCTTCTTCGGCGGTGAGAAATTCGAGGCGGAGGGCACGTTGCAGCAGGTCGTCAGTTTGCATGAAATTGAATTTTTTGAATTGGGGAACAAAGATAGGCAACGAGGGTTTGGCGGCATTCAGTCAAAAAAGGTGTCACCTGGAAAACGGGCTTTTTGAGAGAGAAAAAATGAAATTTTTTCTCTCTCAAGAAGCCTGTTTTCCAGGTGACACCTTTGAATCAAAACGAAAATTCCACCCCCACCGCCACCGTCCGAGCCGGAAAATAAGTATCCCCTCGCTCGATGCCCGACACGTAAGTCTCTCCTTCATTTTCCAGCCTCGGCTCCGGGTCAACGCCTTGATAGTTGCTGAAAGTCAGCAAGTTGCGGGCGGCGAGGTAGAGGCGGATGCTGCCGTTTTTCAGCGGATGGCGGTAGCCGAGGGCGAGATAATCCAATTTTAGGAAGGAAGCTTTTTCCAGGAAATAGTCGCTAAACGGGTTGCCCGGTGATTCTAGTTGGTCGAGAAATCTGTCCGTTTTCACCACGTTGCGCCAGGGGACGACGTGCTTGTCTTCCAGTTTGTGCCGGTAACCATTCAACAGCCGGTGACCAAAAACGCCCCGCACCCAAGCCTGCAAATCGAAGCGCCCCCAGCGCAGCGATTGGTGCAGCCCCAATTCCGAGTTGGGCAGCGTGGTTAGTTCGTGGCGGTCGCCTTGATATTCATGCAAGATGTTGTCTCCGTCCAGGTCGGCGAATTTCCAGTTGCCGTTTTCGTCAACACCATCGAATTGGTACGTCTCGAACAGCCCCGGCTCGTGCCCGGCGGCAATTACCAGCGCATCGTAGTAGGAAGTTGGGAAGTCAAAAGCATCCGGCGAGAACAGGTAAATCTCCTCCGACTCCCGGCTGTCAATTTGCAAGACCTTCGACTGGCAAGTGGAGAAGCGAAGTCCCGTCGTCCATTCCAGTTTGTTTTTTGAAAAAACGGCGGCGTCGAGCGAGAATGCCCAGCCCCGGTTCGACAATTTTCCAGCATTTCGATACTGGTAACGCGAGAACATCCATTCGCCATCAGGCAGGTATTCTTGGTCAATCAGCCGGTCGGCGGTGCTGGCGTAACGTTCCGCCGAGGCTTCGAGCCGCCCGCCGAAAAGGGCGATTTTTAGCCCAAAAAACCGCTCCTGCCTGCGCTCGAAAGTCAGGTCGGGATTGGGTTCCTGCGAAGGTTGGATGGATGGGACAAAGCCGCCGTTGTAAAAAAATTTGCCACTC
>CAZHLB010000137.1:4037-11520 GCA_964533005.1 uncultured Saprospiraceae bacterium | reverse complement strand
GGTTGTAGGTCGTGACGTTGCCCACGTCGAAGTTGTTCAAAATCTGCGTCCCGCCGCTGGTTGTGCCAACGTCGAGGCGATAGCCGGTCGGGCTTCCGACTGCCGCTGCCCAAGTCAAAACTGCCGTCACCGCCACGTTGGTTGCGCCGTTCACCGGGCTGGTCAGGTTGGTACATTCGACGCCACGCAGCCACCTGAATTCTGCATAACCGCCTAAGTAAGAGTTGTTTAAGCTATCGGTGTAAGTGTAGTTCAGCGTCCAGATTCCATTGTTGAAAGTGGCATTCGACGAAGTTGGATTGAGCACCCAACTGCCGCTCGGCAAAGTCACCTGCCTGTTTCCGGCTGCCCCATGAACACGGGCGAAAATGGTGTCGGTCTTGACTTCCAACTCCATCGGGTTGCCGGAAATGGTCGCCCCGGCGAAGGTCAGCGACTGGGTGGTGTAGGTGCTGAGGATATTTCTGCCGGTCTCGGTGTAGGTGTACTTGTTTAGGTCGGTGACGAAAGTGAAATCGTTGGTTTGCACGGTCGTGCTTGCGCCGCTTTTCGTCACGGTCAGCCCGGCGGGGCGCTGCCCTTTGTCGTACGGAACGATGACGGTGTAAAAACTTTCCTTGCCCTTCACCCGCATCATAATTTGACGCTCCTCGAAACTGGCGTTGTTGTTCGTGGTCTCGTACTCGTCGCCTTCGGCAGTCGGGATGAAATTGTGTCCCCACTCGGCGAGATTGGCAATTTGCGCCTGGGTCGGAGCGAGATAAACCTCCCAATTGATGCCGCCAGCGGGATGTGCAATCCAGTTTACACCGGTGAAATCGAAGCGGTGAAAGCCGCCTGCGGCAAGGGAAATATTGCTGCTGGGCGTGGGATTTTCCTTCGGATTGCCCTGGTAATTCCAAAATCGGGAAGGCGGGTCAACGGGCCCCGAAGGCGTCTGCACGATGTCTTTCGAGGTGAAATTGAAACTCCAGATATGGTCGAGGTTGACGTTGCTAAAAGTGTCTTTGATGATGAAAATGGGCGTCTGCACCTTCGGCGTGAACTGAAAAACGTGCCTCGTCCAATACGTATCGCCATTGAATTTTGCCTTCGAATAGCCGCTGTTTTTGAAAGACATGTAAGCCTGGTGATTCGAGCTGTTCCAGGTGGCTTCGTCCGACATGAGAAAGGGCTGGTTGGCGTCGTCCCATTCCGGAAAACGAGACTCTTGCACGGGGATGCTTTTCATAAACCCAGCCCTTTGTTCAGGATAATAAAGGCTGCCGTAGTTGAGCGAGAGGGGAGCGCCGAGGGCGTAAATCGCCAAAGCGCCCCGGTCGTCGTTGCGGTGGTCTGTGTACCAGTCGCCGTTGATGAACCAGGTGGAAGATTCGTTGGCGGCTCCGACGGCGCTTCGCAGGTTGCTCAGGTAGCCGGGAAAATGCGCCGAGCCGATGCCCATGCCGTTTTGCTCACTCATGCTGTGATTGATGGCAATGGTGGCGAAGCCAAAATCGGAAGACCTGGCGGGCCCATGCCGGTAGGCATACATCAGTCTCTTCGCAATCACCGTGTCCTCGCTGAAAAAGCCTGTCGCCATCAAGCCAAAGAGAGCGGCGCTTTCCTCATTGCCGTCGCCGAAGCATATCAATTTGCGGTTGTTGGAAAAGCGAACCGACTTGGGCGTTTGCAGGTGCAACAGAAAATCGGCGAACCTCCTCAGCTTGGTCGTATTCTGAAAGTGGTTGGCGATGTTGGCGTTTTTCAACTGCAAAGCCGTCTGCATGAGCACGTCGAGCGACGGCTGGAGGTAGTGCGGGGTGCCTCTCGCAGCGCCGGAATTGTTGAGTTGCTGGTCGAGCACCGTCGTCAATTCCGGCGAAGCGAGCGCCGCCCGGCTGGTAAATGCAGGGTCGTCTTTGAGCAACAAGGCAAAAAACCACCGGTAGCCCTGGTATTGAATAGGCATATTTTCGGTGCCCAAATTCAAACCATGCCCGGTGAAAAAAGGCACGAAATCGTTGTCCCACAAAATGCGGGCGAACAGCGCCACGTATTTTTTCAGGGTATCCCGTTGGGGCGTGGTCAGTTTGGTGTCAGCCATCAGACCCGCCATGAGCAAGGTGTGGCGGAGCATGTCGTTGCCGCCATTGACGTATTGCTGGTAGTAGCTGTAGATGCCGTCTTCCTCCAAAAACTCCTGTCGCAGCGAGTCCACGTAATCTTCGATGGTGTTGAAAACGACGTTGGTTTGCGTGGGCGTGGCGTCTCGCCAGGCGTCCATGACGGGGATGAAGTAGGGGTCAATCAGCTTCATCTGGTTGTAGAAAACGTTGTCGTTCTGGATTTTATCAATGATAGCCTGCATTTCCGAGGCGCTCACGTAAATCCCTCCCGTCGTGAACGCAGAATGAATGACGGCAGGCGAGTTGAGGTAGGTGTGCCATTTTTCTGCCAAGCCGCTGACCTTGTGCATGAGCAAACTGATGTCGTTCACCTCGTCGGCAGCTTTCAAAAACATTTGCCGGTCGGCGAAAATTGCCCACTGAAAACGGATGTCGGGGTAATAATTTCCATTCGGCGCAATGCGCTGGTGGGTGCTGCGAATGCCTGCGGTCGGTCGGTTGGACTCGGTGAAAATATTGACCAAAGTCGGACTGCCACTGCCACTGTAACTGTACCTCCGAAGCTTTCCCTGGTATTTTCCAAGAATGTAAAACAGGTCGGTCGTCGGATTGAAATGCACGTGCGCAGGCACGATGCTGTCCCAAGCGCCGCCGGTCAACGACGACCAGGTGTGGTTTGAATTGTTGAACCAATTGTACGTGCCTTCGTGGTAAACCAAGGCGTCGCCGCTGGCGTCCGTGTGAACACTGGTGCGGTTGGGCAAAGTCCAGCCATCGTGGACGGTCACCGTTCCGCCGCCATTCCAGACGTTGGTAATTTGGGAACCTGTCAGGTTGACGTAGTTCAGCGTGCCATTGTTTTTCACGTAAATAAAGTCGCCAGTGCGGCTGTCCACCGCCATGCCGAAGGTCACCGCTTGCGTCGTAAATGGCAGAATTCCAACCGTATCGAAGGTAGTCGTGCCACTGACGATGCGCTTGTAGGCTTGGTACGAGAGGTTGGAAGTGTAGGCAAAAATGAGGTCGCCATTGGGCGCTTTTTTGATGTCGGGACGATTGGAAGAGCGGGAAGCGGAGCCGTTGGTCAAAATATCGCTGTATGTGAAAGTGGTCGAGTTGAAATCTGCCTGGTACAAAAGCAAACCCGACTGCCCGTTGCGAGTGCCTTCGAAGACGATGAAATCTTTAGTGCCGTTGTTCGATGCGCCGTACAAAAACGGGTCGGTGATGGTGGCATCGAGGCTGAGGGTGTAGGCAGTCCAACTGTCGCTGCCTATTTTTTTGAAAAGCTTCACCTGCGAACCGGCAACCGCCAGCGGGTCGAAGGCGAGAATGTTGACTGTATTTCCCTGGTGAAAAACGAAAGGGTCGAACACGTCTGTCGTCACCAATTCCTGCGCGTCGAAAGTGCCGTCAGCGTTGAATTTTTTGTAGTAGAGCTTGTTTTCGGTCAGCCAAACCAGGTGGCACAAGCCCGCCTCATCCGCCGAAGCGTGAACGTCCCGCACTGCATTGGCATCCGTGAACAAACCCGTCCCGTTCACCTGCGCCCCCAGCAATTTGGAAGCCTGCCCGTCCATGATTCCAAAAGTATTTGCCATCCCGCCGCCGCTGGAATTGTAAAGCTGCCAGTTCCAGCCGGAATTGACGACCCAGGGACTCCACCGGGGCAGCAACTCGTAGTTCTTGCGCTGCTGGAAAGCCAAATCCACCGTAGCGTACCAGCCGACGTTTTCATTTTTGTAATACTGAGCGCCGTTGATGTCGTAGCCATTGGCGACGCTGCTCGAATGATGCCCGATGTACCTGCCTTTGTTGGGCGTCAAGCCATCCGAAACTTTGCACTCGAAGCCCAATTCGTAGTCGCTTTCCTCGGTGACGATACAGACTTTTTTGCTCTTCACCATTTTAAAAGTCACGTAATAATAACCGGGGCCCGCGGGCTCGACGATGGTTCCTTGTCGCTCCAGTTCAGGCTTGTCGAAAGTGTAGCTGACTTTGAGAATGCAGGAGTCGGTGGTTTGGCTGAGGATGGTTGTGGTCATGCCCGTCGCCGGGGTCAACGAGGTGAGGAAGTTGGGGTAGTCGTTGGAAAGCGAGCCATCCCGATAAACCACGCAGCGCAGCGGGGCAGGCGTGTAGTTGGGCGCATTGGAATTGTACAAACTCGACTTTGGGATGCGCACACCGAGGTAGCCGTTTTCCATTTCGTAGTAGCTGCCGAGGTCAGTAATTGCTACACGAGTGGTGTCGGTGTACTGCCCAAAAAGCACGATGGGGCACACCAACAGGAGGAACGGAAGGAGGTAGCTGTCTTTAATTTTAGCCCACATTTGGAGGTTAGATTTTTGCTGTAATTCAAGGGAACGTGTCGAAGGGAATTAAAAAACGGTGATGTCCGCCGAGAGCAGCTTTCCGGTTAAGCTATTTGGGATTGAATGGAAAGAAGTTGAAAGAATAAGGAGGAGGAATTTGCTCTTGTCTATGTCTTCATTCAGCCTGGCTGCCTCTTAGATTGCTCAATGATTTTTGTAAAAACGGGTGAAGCACGTTATGAGTAATGTAGCCGATGAAGCTTTTTGTTCGGCATTTGAGGGGAGAAGATTTCCGAAATCTCCGAGATTTCGGAAATCTGGTTCGCAATTACTTTTTCCGCCTTCCGCCGCCGCCTCTGCCGCCGCCTCTGCCGCCTCTGCCGCCTTTGCCATTGTCGCCGCCTTTTCCCCGGCGGTCTCCACCCCGTCCGCGACGGTCTCTGTCACGGTCGCCGCCAATGGGGCTGCGGCGCATGTTCGCATGCGAAAGATTGTCGAGGGTCATATCGTCCACCAATTCCAGCTTGCCTTGCGACAGCGTTTTCAAGTCCTCCAAGATGAGGTCGTCGCTGACGTAATGTTCCTTGTTCCAGGTGCGGTAAGCCAGCTTCATGTACGAGCCGATGGTCTGAATGAAACCGTCTTTTTTGGTTCCGTCTTCCATGGCAATGGCTTTGGCAATGAGCTTTTGCACGTTGTTTCCGTAGTGCCGGAAGCGCGTGTCTTTCGGCGGGTAAGGCACTGGGTCGGGCTTCTTGTGCGCAGATTCCGGCGTCGGAATCTCCCCGATGGGTGGCGAGATGTCGAGGTCGTACTCGGCAATCTCGAACACGTGCCGCCACAGTTTTTCCCGGTGGTCTTCCAGGTTGCGGTTTTGCGGGTGCATCTGCATCATCAAACCGACGACCCGCTCCACAAAAGCCTGCCGCTCTTCCCGGTCGGAAATGGTGCGGGCGTGGCGAATCAAGCCTTGCACGTGCCGCCCGTATTCGGGAATGATAAGTTCCTCTCTTTTTGAATTGTATTCCATTTCTATAGGTGAGAGGGTGAGAGGGTGAGAGGATTGAGAGAATGAGAACTACTTGATTCTCACTCTCTCACTCTTCACCCTCTCACCCTCTTTTTTACTCTACGGTTACTGATTTCGCCAGGTTTCTCGGTTGGTCAACGTTGCAGCCACGAAGGACGGCGATGTGGTACGACAGCAATTGCAGCGGGATGGCTGAAAGCAGCGGTGTCAGCGGTTCTTCTGTTTCAGGGATGGTGATGGAGAAATCGGCGAGGCGGTTGATTTCATTTTCGCCTTCGCTGACGACGGCAATCACCATGCCCTTGCGAGCTTTCACCTCCTGGACGTTGGACACCAATTTTTCGTTCAAGCTCTTGTTGGTTGCAATCACGACGACCGGCATGTTTTCGTCAATCAAGGCTATGGGACCATGCTTCATTTCCGCTGCCGGGTAGCCTTCGGCGTGGATGTAGGAAATTTCCTTCAGCTTCAAAGCGCCTTCGAGCGCCACCGGGAAATTGTAGCCCCTGCCGAGGTAAAGTGCATTTGTGGCGTCCTTGATTTCCCCTGCGATGTAGCGGATTTGGTCGTTACTGCGCTCGATGACTCTGGTGACCTGGTCGGGAATTTTTTCAAGGGCGTTCACCAATTGCTGGAAATAGGCGTCCGAAATGGTGCCTCTCGCCTTGCCGATTTGCAGCGCCATCAGCGTCAGCAAAGTCACCTGTCCAGTGAAGGCTTTCGTAGAAGCTACGCCAATTTCGGGTCCGGCGTGAATGTACGAACCTGCATCCGTCAGCCTGGCAATGGACGAGCCGACCACGTTGACGATGCCGTACAAAAATGCGCCGTTCTTTTTTGCCAGTTCAAGTGCTGCGTAGGTGTCAGCCGTTTCGCCGCTCTGCGAAATGGCAATGACCACGTCCCGGTCAGTGATGACTGGGTTGCGGTAGCGAAACTCTGAGGCATATTCGACCTCGACGGGAATCCTCGC
The DNA here is from genome assembly GCA_964533005.1 of uncultured Saprospiraceae bacterium. GTDB lineage: Bacteria > Bacteroidota > Bacteroidia > Chitinophagales > Saprospiraceae > UBA6168. The sequence goes on along the minus strand of CAZHLB010000137.1, from coordinate 5,094 downwards.
CAGGTCTTCAAAAAGATATTCCGCAATCAATCCTGCGTGCCACGACGTTCCGCAACCGAGGATGAGAATGCGCTCTGCCGATTTCACTTTGTCAACGTAAGCATCCATGCCGCCGAGACGTACCCAGCGTTCTTTCGCATTTATCCTGCCTCGCATGGCGTCTCGAATGGTGGTCGGCTGCTCGTGGATTTCCTTGAGCATGAAATAGTCGTAGCCGCCTTTTTCGAGCCGCTCAATTTCCATGTTCAGCTCCTGCACGAAGGGCGTATGAAGCTCATTATCAATGTTTCGGATTTCATACTCGCCGCTCCTTTTCACCACGGCGACTTGCTCATCGTTGAGGTAAACCACTTTTTTGGTGTGCTCCACGATAGGCGTTCCGTCGGATGCGACAAAAAATTCCCCGTCGCCGATGCCGAGAACCAAGGGGCTGGACTTGCGGGCAGCCACCAATTTGTCGGGGTCGTCCCTGTCCATGACTACGATTGCGTAAGCTCCAACCACGTTGGTCAGCGCCTCCCGAACGGCTTCTTCGACAGGCAGGTCGCCTCGTTTTTGCACCTCCTCGATAAGGTGAACCAGCACTTCCGTGTCTGTTTCCGTGCGGAAAACGTGCCCTTCGTTTTCGAGCGCCTTTTTCAGCAGGGCGTAGTTTTCAATGATGCCGTTGTGAATCAGCGTCAGCCGCCCGTTGCCGGAAACGTGTGGGTGAGCGTTTCGGTCGTCGGGTTTGCCATGTGTCGCCCAACGGGTGTGACCGATGCCTGCGGAGCCGGTGATGTTTTTGCCGCTCACAAACTCCACCAGGTTTTTGACCTTGCCTTTTTTCTTGTAGATGTTCAATTCCCCGTTCATCAGGGCGATGCCTGCACTGTCATAGCCCCGGTATTCCAGGCGTTGCAAGCCTTTGATGAGGATTGGATAGGCTTCTTGTTTGCCGATGTAAGCAACGATTCCGCACATGGGATGGGTGTTGAGAAGGTGAGAGAAGTGGGGGGGGGGGGGGGGGGGGGGGGTGGGGGGGCGGCCCCCAAACCCAACACACCCCCAACCAAAT
>CAZHLB010000137.1:0-4027 GCA_964533005.1 uncultured Saprospiraceae bacterium | reverse complement strand
GTTGTTTTTTGCGTGGTCTAGACCCACAACCCCACCCACCCTCCCCCCCCCCCACTTCTCTAAAATCTTGTGAGACTGAGGTTTAGTTTGGCAGGGGAGACGGAATGACTAGGTCCCCCAAGCACTGCCCTGCCTGTGATTTCATGTTTGAAATAGACGGAAACCAGCAGCTTTTTGCTGGCGTCGCCGGTAATCATATCCTGAAAATGACTGGATATGTTCAACTTGTACTTGTCAGAATTCGGCGTCCCGCCAAAGATGAGGGGGAAGTTTTCCTGCGCCCGGTTTCTTGCATACGTCACGTCGTCAATGAGTCGAATTGAATCCTCCTCAATCAATTCATACACTACGATTTGTCCGACCGGGTCGAAAGGGTCGTTGCCTCCCAGCAGGTCAATAATAGAAAACTCCAGTTCCGCCTTGTTGACGATGAGGTTGTCGTCGAGGTCTTGAACGTAGGGAAATTCAAGTTCAAAATTCACGCCGCTCATTCCTTGCACAAATAGCAGTTCGTCATTCGCCATCGAGCTTTTCAAAATCGAACCTTCGTAGTTGTGCTCGTAACTATTCGTCACGACCCCTGCGACGGGAAAAGTATATTCCGAGTAAGTCGTGTCTTTGTGATAATAAACTTGAAAGCCTGCGCCGCTTCCCCGGAGATTCAAACTCAAGATTCCTGCACTTGCCGAGCCGTCCGCCGGGCGGATTTGAATGCCTCTGAAAAACTGCTGAAACTTCGCAGTGGTGCTCGTGCTTGCAGAGTCCGCCGTGAAAAAGGCTTGGCTGAAAGCGTCATCCAACTTGATACGAAGGTGCGCTGCAAGCGTGTCAATTTTCAAGGTATCCGCTTCCCGCACTTGGATGACCACCTTTTTGTTCGGCTTCGGCATGAATTCCAGCGAGCCTATGACGCCAGATTTTACAGCAAAAGTGTCGTTGGAATAGTAAGTCGAGTCGTATTCGAGGGAGTCTGACAGCTCAAAAACTTCCAGTTTGTAAAGCTGATTGGTGTCGCCGTACACCTGGGCTGGCTGCCAGGGAATGATTAACACGATGGAATCCAGCGTTTTATCCTTGAAATTTGGCGTAGAGTTGATGCCGAGTTGGGCATAAATCACCGACCTGGTTTTGCCAAAAACGGGGTCGTGGAAATTGCCGACCGGAAAGCTGGAACGCCCAAGCAGTTTATAAAAAGTCAGCACCGTGTCTTCCTCAATGGTTGCTCCTTTCATCGTGACGGTGTCCGTGAATTCAATGTCTAATTGCTCGCCCGACAGCAAGTCGGAGCCAATGCCGGTGGGGTCGTTGCAAGAAATGAGGGCAACCACGATGGCTCCGAGCGCCCAAAGCGCCATGGATTTGAAATACTTCATTCGTTGTTTGCTGGTAAATTTTGACGGGTGAAATTCATCCGCCCCGATAATTACCGGGGACAAAAAGTGCCGAAAAAAAAGCGGCTGGGTTGTATGGTAACTGGTGACTGGTGATTGGGTAGTCCCAATCACCAGTCACTAATCACCGCTCGACGGGCTCTTCCATCAGGGAGTGAAAAAATTCCACGTAAGCAGGCAGGTATTCTTCCATGGTTTTGAATTCGAGAACCGGCTTGTCGGTAGCCGCTTCTTCAAGCAGCTCGATGGTTTCGTCAGGAAGGTCTTCGCTGCCAGTGATAAGGGCATCTGCGTAAGCAATGGCGCCTTTGTGCAGGTTGACTCTTTTGCCTTCCATGAAAGCTTCCATGTCTTCTTCCTCCAGGTTGTTGATGCAAGCTTTTGCCAGGAACGAGTTGGTAAAGTGCTTTTCCATCGTGTTGGAATAGACCGAGTAAATAATCTTCGAATTCTGGAACAACGGCTCCGTCTTGTAAGCCTCCCGAATGTAAAGCGGGATGAGGCTCGTCATCCAACCGTGACAATGAATGATGTCAGGCGCCCAGCCAAATTTGCGGACGGTTTCAATCACACCTTTGCAGAAAAACACCATTCGGTCGAGGTTGTCGGCGAAGGGTTTGTCGTCATCACCTGCGAAGATGAATTTGCGCTTGAAAAAATCGTCGTTGTCCAGGAAGTAAACCTGCAAGCGGGCGTTGGGCAGGGATGCTACTTTAATGATGAGCGGAAAATCGTCGTCATCAACGATGATATTCATGCCGGAGAGCCGCACCACCTCGTGAAGCCGGTGCCGCCGCTCATTGATGGAACCGAAGCGGGGCATCAGCACCCGTATTTCCATGCTCTTGGATTGAGCGTATTCCGGGAGCTTTTTGACTACGTTGGAAATATCGGTCAACGTCGTGTAGGGTTCCATTTCTTGCGTTACAAACAAAACTTTCTTCTTTTCTGCCATACTGAGTTTGTTTTGAACTGTCCTTTATTTGATGCTATCTCGGAACGGGCGGGCAAAGATACTAAAACAAATAGGGCATTTTTGCACCCTTCCAGGCAACATTTTTTTTATTGATTATTTGCTGCACCGAAAAGATTCTTCCCTCATTTTCAATCACTTGCCATTTTCCTGCCCTTCTTCGGCGTGAGTTAAAACAGCTACTTTTGCCTTTGGTTTTACCTGCGATTGGCTGTTGGCGATTGACTTTTTGCCAATTGCCAACAGCAAAAAGCCACTCGCCGGAAGGCTTCGCAAAACGGACAACCGCCAGCAAATGCTACTTTTTAAGAAAGCTGCCGACCTTCATTCTCACCTCGAAAAGGTGCGCCACGAAGGCATTTCCATTGGTTTCGTTCCCACGATGGGCGCTCTGCACGAGGGTCATCTTTCGCTCATCCGCCAGGCAAAACAAGCTACCGGCTGCTGCGTGTGCAGCATCTTCGTCAATCCCACCCAGTTCAACGACCCTTCCGATTTGGAAAAATATCCCCGGACGCCGGAGCGGGACATGGAACTGCTTCTTTCGGAAGGTTGCGACGTGCTTTTCATGCCGCCTGTGGAGGAAGTTTACCCGCCGGGAAAAAACCCTTCCGTCCCGGTTGAACTCGGCTTCCTCGACAAGCCGATGGAAGGCGCTCACCGCCCCGGTCATTTTACAGGCGTGGCGCAGGTGGTCAGCCGCTTGCTCGACCTGGTGCAACCGGATAACCTCTACCTGGGACAGAAGGATTTTCAGCAAGCGGCCATTGTTCGGGAGATGTTGGAGCAGACGCAATCTCCGGTGAAATTGGTCGTGTGTGCCACCGTTCGGGAGGCGGACGGCTTGGCGATGAGCAGTCGAAACGTCCGCCTGACGCCGGAACAACGGGCGAAAGCGCCTTTGATTTATCAAACCTTGCTGGAAGCCAAGCAGAAATTGCCGAGCCAATCACCCCGGCAAATTGAGGAAGCAGCTATGAAAAATCTTAGCTCGGACGGCATGTTGCCTGAGTATTTTGAAGTCGTGGATGGAAAAACTTTGCGTTCCGTCGAGGCATTTGAAAGCGTTGATTTCGTGGTCGCCTGCACCGCCGTCAAGCTCGGCGACGTGCGATTGATTGACAACCTGATTCTGAAAAATGGCTAAATGGCGAAATGGTTGGATGGCGAAATAGTGAAGCAGCTATTAAGCCATTTAGCCATCAAACCATTTAACCCTCCACCCATTTTGCCATTCAATTATTCTTCTACATTTGCGCCCTCGAAAAAAACAACGCACTGGATTAGGCACTATTTGACTTCATGCTTTGATAAACCTTGCTCAACTTAACATTCTAAAAATCAATCAAATGCAGCAAGACCACCAATTCATGGTTGATTTCACCCTTCCCAAAGTCTTGTCAGAAGATTTCCTAAGGCTTATTCCTCACCAGCGAGCTAAAATCAATCAGCTTTTCCGCGAAGGTCGCCTCATCAATTATGCTTTGAGCCTCGACAACTCGAAAATGTGGGCGGTCGTCAGCGCCAATTCAGAGGTGGACAGCCTCGCCCTGGCCGACATGGACGGGGACGGGGACCGCGACATCGTCTGCGCCGACCGTGGCGCCTCGCCCTACAAGCTGGAGGTCTGGAAGAACAACGGGAGCGGCGTCTTCACGCAGGC
>CAZHLB010000136.1:0-11560 GCA_964533005.1 uncultured Saprospiraceae bacterium | reverse complement strand
TTGGATGTTGAAGTTGAAAAATTGAAAATTTTTCAACTTCAACATCCAAATCGCACCTGTCAGCTTTAGCCCTAAATCCTTGCGATTTTGCCAAGGATTTTACTGTTAAGGTATTATTTCAAAATCGTGATGCGGCGAGTGAAAGTCTCCTCACCGCTCGTCAACGTAATGAAATACGACCCGTTGACAACGCCGCCGGAATTCCATTTCACCACATTTAAGCCAGCAACCGCAGGCACTTCCAGCCTTTCGACCAGCCTGCCGAAGCCGTCAGAAATCCGAACCACCGCCGTCTCATTTCCAGCCGAGCCAAAGGCTGCAAACACAAACTCACTCGCCGGATTCGGATAAATTTCAAGCCAATTTCCACCTGCAACTTCCTCTGTCCCAGTGCTTTGCTGCAACGTCAGCACCTGTGGCGACTCGACCGAGCCAGTCAACTGGTCAATCTGGAACGGCAGTTTTTCATTCAAACGGTGGATGTCTTCGGCAGACGAATCGTAGTATTTGAAGTTAATTTCTTCGCCTTCGCCGTTGGCGTAAACGGTCAGGAAGACCAGCCATTTTTGCATCGGCTCGACCCAAATCGCTTCGTTTCCGCCTCGAACTTCGTCACCTGCAAAGGCGCCGACTACGTCGCCTTCCGCCAGCAGATTTTCCTCGCCGACCACGGCAATCATGTTCATCGAATGCTCGAATTGGCTGGGGTCAACTGTCCAAAGACCTGCGCCCCGGCTTTCGATTTCGCCCGAATTTGGTTTGCCGTTTTGTTCCGATGCGCCGCCGCCTGACGTGAAACCATCGTCTGCCGGATAAGTCAGCACCCCCGGATTTGCCACTTTCAGCAAATAACCATTCGGCGCACTCAAAAAATCGAGGTTGCCAATCCAGCCGCTGCCGCTGACGAACTGCGCAAAAGCGGTTTGGCTTTTCACCAAATCGCCGTTGGCGAGCGTCAGGCTGGCGAGGGCGTCGTTGGGCGAGAGCGCCTCGTTGGGCAGGTAGGGTATCCAATTCCAGCCGGAATTGATGGCGAGGTTCACCGTGTCGGCGTCAATTTTCAGACCGACCAGGCGAATGGTGTCCACCGCCGCAGCATTGTATTGGTACATGCTCCGGTAGCCCAAAGTGGCGAGCGTTCCGAGCCAACTGCTTGACCCTGAATGGTATTGGCTGAACTGCGTCTGGCTTTTCACCAAGCCGCCTGCCGGATTTTGCAGGCTCGAAAGCACGTTCCCGGTGCTTTTGTCAGGCACATTCAGATTGAAACTGAGCCAGTTCCAGCCGGTATGAACGGGAATATTGCGCAGCAGCAAACCGCTCGTGTGCAAGGTTTGCGGCGCAAGCGGCGAGCCAACCAAGCCGTCCAAAGCGAAGGGAAAACTCTCCAAAATGTCGCCGTAAAGCAGGCAGGCATTGGCGTCCCAGATTTGAAAATCAATCGTTTCGCCCGAAACCACGTCGCTATAGACGGTCAAAAATGCCAGGTACTTGTCCACGGCAGGCTCGTACTCGACGTGCGCCACGCCCCGGATTTCATTGCCGACGAGGGCTGCCACGATGTCCATGTTGTCTTCCGAAAGCTCGCCTTCGATGTCCAATTCCACCGTGAAGTTCATCGTGTAATCGAACTGCGTCGGGTCAACCGCCCACTGCGGCGACTCGCAAAGCACTCGCAACGAGACAATTAGCGGTTCGTTGCCGAGGGGCCCGTCGAGGATGATGGTGTCGAGGTAGTCGCCACGAGGCAGGTCGGCGGCGAATTTGAAAACCACATCTTGCGAGGCGGCAGGCGGCAGGTTGCCTTCGAGCGGCAGCACTTCCATCCATTCCGGCACCCCGGTAATTGCGTAGGCGACCGCCAAGCCGCTGACGTTTTCGATTTCACGAGTGACGGTCAGGGCGTTGCCTTCGACGACCATTTCTTCGATGTCCGTGCCGAGCCAGCGGATGGCGTTTCTGTCCACAAAAAACTCCCAGTCCACGTGCCCGAATTTGTTCCCTGCGAGGTCTTCGACGCTGTCCACCTCGACCCGCAGGATTTCATTTTCGATGAACATGTTCGCCACGTTGGGCACGATGATAATCTTGTCGCCGGAGCAGGTGACGACCGCATCCACCAAGTTCCCGGTGCGAGTATTGTACAGCCCGACGTTGTTGTTTGCGAAGACGTCCGCATTGAAAATTTTGTCGCAACGGATTGGCTCCGTGAAGGTTATGCTGATTTCATCGTTGGGCGAGAGGACGCCGTCCGCCGGTTCGGGTGTGCCAAAAATCTCCGGCGCAGTCCGTTCGATTTTGCCGGTAATCACGTGCGAAATGCCAGGGTTGAGCGCCCCGCTGAAGCACTGCGTCACCGCCCTGATTTCATACAAACCATCCTGCAAAGTGGCGATGTCCCACGCCACGATTTCAAAAACGGGCCCCAGGTCGAGCTTGTCCACCTCTGCGATGTTTATCCAAGCCCCGTCGCCGTTGGTTCTGCGCCACTGCACCCTGACCAGTTCGAGGTCTGGGTCGGTGATGTCGTAGTCGTTGACGGTGATGTTCAGGATGTTGCCGTCGCCGGGCGTGACCACCCAGCCGGGCAGCGGGAAGCCAACTTCGACCTCGCTGCAAGGCTCCAGAAAATGCACGTCCACCGACACCTGCTGGTAAAAATCGTCCTCGATTGCCGAGCCGAGTGTGCCCGACCGGGCGTACTCGCAATCCGAAGTGAAGTAAATAATCAGGTCTTCGTAGTCGAAGGAAATGGGCCCTCTTTCGACGGTCATTACCACTTGAACTCCTTGATTTGGAAGCAGATACAAATTGAGCGAAGGCTGCCCGTTGAAGCGGATGATGGCGCCGAGCGGGTTGTTTTCCTGCAAGGCAGAAAGCGTGTAAGCCCAAGCCTCCCCGGTCTGACCCGTGTTGCCGACGGTGATGAGGAAAGTGGCAACGTCGTTCATCGGCACGTTGACCGCCACGTTTTGATTGATGCTCAACGAGACGCCCTCACGAGGCACGGTGTTCGCCTCCCAGGGGCAGGAACTTTGACCGCTCACCACGTCGAAAACGGGCGTTCCATAGACCCTGTCCTGCATCACGTTCACCGTGAAAACATCGCCGAGGTCGTCGTCGGCGAGCGTGTAACCAACCGTGCGGGTATTATTTTGGGAAGTCGCAGCGGTGCTGGACATGGTCGTGGAAAAACCAATGTCGAAGCCTGCCACCGCACCGACGCCGTTGGCGGTTACGCCAAATTCAGCGGAAAAAGCGGTGCTGAACATTTGTGTCCAGGTGTAAGTCGTTGACTTCGAAGCCGAGGTGCTTTCGCTTTCTTCGTAAGTCACGCCTGCGTCGAAAGAGAGGTTTTTCGAAAAAACCGCCTCGTTTTTCAACTGCGTGTTTCGGTCAACGATTTCCTGCCAGCGGTTGGCGCTGACCGTGTCGCCGGTGAGCAGCAGGTTCGGGATGACCACGCCAAGTATCTGATATTCAGTGTAAACGAAGGTCGTGGCGAAACCTTCCGGGAAGACATAGACGCCTTTGTCGAGGAAGTAGGAACAGTTCGCCGTGTCGTACCGAAGCTCGTCCGTGATGCCAAAAAGGAAGTTCATTGCGCCGCCCACATAGACGTCCCCGCCTTGCTCGCTGCCCACGATGAGGTCGTTGCCGCCGGTGGAAATCTTGCGGGAAGTCGTGGCGCACATCTCCATTTCACTCGAAGAGTACGCCGTCAGGCTGGCTTTGAAAGACAGCCCCAAATCCGCCGTCACGTTGATGTCCGTGCCTATCGAGAAGAACGGTGTGCCCGCTTCCGACTTGAAATCGGGCCCCAGCGAAACCTTCACGTGCGCCCCCGCATCGAGGGTGCTGGCGGCGGAAAAATTCCAGTTCTGGCAGGTCGTTTCAGCCGTTTCGATGTAGGCGGAACTGCCGTCGCCGGGCGGGTCACGCAGGATAATCGAAGGAAACTCAGGAGCGGTGGAAAGGAAATTCGTCTCCCTGGGCCGCCTGCCCAAAACCACTGCATTCACTACGGCGGATGCCTGCTCGTCGTGCGCCTCGGCGGTCACCTGCAAGATTTTCAGGAAGGGCGAAACGATGTTCGGCGACTCCACCCGGAAGCGGTGAATCAGGCTGCCGGTGGTCATCAGCGTGTCGAATTGTTCGAGGTCGGCGATGTCGTTGTCAATGGTCAGCAGCGCCGTGTCGAGGTAACATTTGCCGCCGTCGTACTGCTCGAAAACCTTGACGGTGGTCTTGGTTTTCTGCAACATTTCGAGCATCGGGTCGCCACAAACGTTGGTGTCGAGCGCCGTCAGCTCCACCTGCGGCGGGGCGAGGTAGATGAAATTAACGGTGTCGTTTTGAGTTTTCAGGTCGAGGGTTTTGCCGCCCTGGATTTGGAAGTAGTTGTAAATGATGGGGTTAGAATGCTCGATGAGCGCCACCGTCACGCTATCCGGCGGCACGCCGGTGAAGGTGAACTTGCCGCTGGGGTCGTCCAATTGGATGACCTGTTCGTAGCAGCCGTTCAGCGTCGCCACTTTCACTTTCACAATTGACCCGTCGGGAATGATGCTCTTGCGGCATGTGTGATTGCCAGCGAGTTGACCGAGGACTTTGCGCTTGGTCTGGTCACGAAACAGGATGCCCGCCACCGGCGAATTCAACCTGCCCAACTCCCAAAAAGCAGGGTAAAACGAGTGGTTTTCAAACTTCGGCGTCAGGGTCGGGCTTGCTCCCGGCTCAAAATCGCCGACCCAGTAGCCGTCCTTGTCGGAATAAATCGGCGGGATGTGCGAACCGCCGTCCACCAAAATTTCCACGCCTCTTTCGAAGCAAAACGTGTTGTCGAAACGCACGTAGCCGCTCACCGGCACGGTGCTTTGGTCGGTGAAATCCACCTGGTCAACGCTCGTGTTCGAGGGGTCGAGGGTGACGAGGCGGGTGGCGGGGGTGAATTCGTGTGGCAAAATCATGGCGGTGTCCTGGTCGGGGCTCCAGGTCGCCGAGTTGACCGAGCCTTTGCCTGCGAGCGCTTGTCCCATATCGGTGACTTCCGTGCCGTCGCCTTCGTTGAAATTGAAGTGGTTCATCAGGCTGGGCAAGGTCACGTCCACGCTCTCGCTGTCGAGTTTGCCGAGGGTGGTGTCGGGCAGCCATTCGTCGAAGACGGCGACCTCGTCAATCAAGCCAGTGAAGTGCATATCGTCCTCGTCGGTCTTGTTTTGACTGGCAAGGCATCTCTTTCGCTTGGCGACGTGTACTTTCCTGCAATCAATCGCCGTCAGTTTTTCCCCTTCGAAGCCGGGTCGGGCGACTGGTTTCGGCACTTTTTTTATCACTGCCAATTTTTTGGGGTGGCGCAGGGGCGATGCCGGAAACTTGTTTTGCGCTGCCTGGCTTTGAAAAACAATCTGCGCATCGTCGCCCCTCACCACCGGCTCGCCGTTGACCAGCCTGATTTCTAAGAAAACATTGCCTGCGCTGTCCAAATCACTGTACAAAACCTGCTCGCTCGTCTGGTCGAAAGCCAGGTAGGAAATCACGACGGTCGCCGTGTCGAAATCGGAGACGCTTTTGTTTTGCGCCGAAGAGGTGTCGGGCAATCCGTAAGCGAATTCCGGCAACTCCACGAAGCTCTGCTTGGCTTCGTTGAATTCGAGCGAGTGGTTTTCGTAGAAATTCTTGGAAACCGTCGCCGTGAACGTAGTGCCAGCGCCATAATTCACCCCGGCGATGCGGTAAAAACCGGTCTCGTCGGTGATGCCCGCATTGACCACGTCCGCCCGGTCGCTCGACCAGGAAGCGCCGCAGAGATAGACCCGGCTTTTGTTGGCAGTCTGGTCGTAGGCTTTGTTGCCGATGCCCTCGTCCATTTTCCAGTAAGCCGCCAGCCCTTCGGCGTCGGCATTCACGGTGCGGTTCAAAAACATCTGCAATTCCGTCTGCGAAAGCTGGCGGTTGAACAGGCGCACCTCGTCAATTTTGCCATTCAAAAAGCCGTCGCCCCCGACCCCTGAAGGGGAGCGCCTGCCAAAAAACAAAGGCATGCTGTCTGCGGTGATGCTGTCGTTGATGGTCGTAACCAGCTGACCGTCAAGGTAAAGCAGTAGCAATGAGCCGGAGTAGGCTGCCGCCACGTTGTGCCATTCTTCTTCGGTTCCAGCTTCAAATTCGGCGTCCACTTCGGTCACGTCACCCACGCCCCTGCCGATGCCGAAGCGGACGCCGGAGCCATCTGCGGCAGGCAAAGTGTGCAGCCACCAGTTCTTGCCGATGCTGCTGCCGAAGTCCAAAATGCCTGCATTGTCATTGCTGCCGTTCAGTTTTACCCAGGCGGAAACGGTGAATTCATTGACTGGAAAAAACGCCTGATGCTCGGCGAAAGCCATGTCGTCCGTGCCGTCGAAAGCCAGCGCCGTGCCGGTCGTCGGCGTCAAAGTGACCAGCGCCCCGACCACCGGGTTTTGGCTGAACGAAACCACCTGCCCGGTGACGACGCCGTTGGGATTGAGGAAACCGAGCGCCGAGCCTTTCATGCCTTCGCCAAACGTGTTGACGCCCGCCACTTCGTAAGTGTAAAACTTCCCGGCAAGCACGTTGAAATCAATAAACGAGCGCACATTCGACTCGACGGTCGCCAGCAGCGAGCCATTTCGATAGATATTGAAACCGTTGTTGGCGGCAGGGGAAAGCGGGTCGGGCGACCAGGAAATCTGGATGCGGTCTTCGAGGTCGCCGTCACTCGCCAGCACCGCCGGGGCGCCGGGCGACATGAGGAAACGAGCCCAAAAACCGAAAGCGCCCTTGTTGTTTTGCCCGAAATACGTGCCCACGAGCGGCTGCCCGAAGGTGATATTGGTGCGATATTTTGGATTGAAAGCGTTGGAGGTGCTGCCGTAGTTGAAAAACAGCTTGCCAACGAAGTAGTCGTTGTCGCTGACGGTCTCGCAGTTGGGACTGGATTGCGAGCGAGCCGCCAGGCAGGCGGCGAGCAGCAACACGACGGTGAAAAAGTGTTGAAGTATATTTTTCATGTTGTTGAATTAAACCTGTGAAAGAAAAAGAACTGGCTTTTTAATTTCGGTTCGCTTTCAGCAACATGGAGGTTAAAACGGGCTGCGGGGCTTTAAATCATGGTGATTTTTAAAATCACCATGATTTTAAAATCGCCAGACGTTAAATCATGGTGATTTTTAAAATCACCATGATTTAATCATTTATCAACTCAAACTTATAATCGCTGCCATTGCGGCTGGCGGCGCTAAATGAGATGCCTATTAAAAACATAGGCTTTCGCTGAGAAATATATGCGGCGGGATATGGCATTTTGTTTTGCTCAAATACCAGCTTCTTCCTGATGAATTTTAATTTCGCCACCATGAAAAAGATAACCATTCATCTCAAAAACGACAATTGTCTGGATGCCTTATTAACCATACTTAATGCGCTTGAATTTGTCAATTCGGTATCGGTTAGCGAGGAAGAGTCGGAGCTGGAATATGCGGCGTCATCTAAGCCTGATAATTCCTATCTGGAGGATGTAGAAAAGGAAGCATTTTTTCTTAGAGAAGCAATGCAGCGAGGTTATAAAGTTACAGCGGCAGACTTTGCCCAAGCTGCAATGGCACTTAGCGATAAACATTTTGGAACTAAGCCTGCCCAAAAAACTGCTAAACCTGCTTTAAAGGCGAAAAAAAGGGATTGATTTAATTCCCTGCGTTTAAAGATGATTGCCACTGATGATGTTCTGAAAATCTGGTTCTCCGACCGGTAATTTTTTCATGCCAGCGAAGGTAAACGTTTTTGAAAAGAGGAACGATGAACTGCCGCAGTGCATCACGTGGCTGAATGCGAACCGAAATGTCAAAGAACTGGGCGGCTCAGGCCGGAGACCTGCGCCAGCGGGGCTGGAAGGGGGTCGTGTTTTGGATGGTTTTATCCACTTTCAGGCGGGGCATGGCGACGGGCGCAGGCTTTATTTCACCCAGATTTCGATGTTGGAAATGCCATAACCCTCATCGGCAACTGTTTGGTCGAGCGAAGTACCGAAAACCACCCAAAATAAATCACCTGAATTTTGCATGACCATCTCATACCTTTTGTTCAAATCTCCGCTAGGGTATTGGTTGTAATTGGTATGCCCCGGGGTAGTGACACCTATGGGTTCGAACCAACAATCCTGAAAATTGTCTGCAAGCGGTGAAGTAGCGAATCCTCCAAAACCCCATTCAAAATCTGACCATGTGTCAAAATAATGAAAGGTAAATACCACTTTCACCTGCGTGTGCGGAATACCCGTCAGGTCAAATTGTTTTTTCAACGCATCGTTGCCATGTTGGAGCGGACGAAGTAGATAGCCTTGACTAAAGGTTGTGCCCGGGGACACGCGTTCGAACGATTTTACTGTGTTGGAATTCCATTGCTCATGGCAAACCCAGCCGTCAGTTCCCGTGCTGAAATCATCCACGTCCACCAGCCTCCAGTCGCTCAAGCCATTGTAAGTAATGGTCTGCCCGGCGGGCAGGCTGATGCCTGCGCTGAAGACGAGGTTCAGGTTTTCGACGGTGATGTTCGTTCCGTCGTAAGTGATGCTGGCGGTGTCGCTGCCATTTACAAACTCGATTTCAGCGCCGGTACCACCGTCCAGAACAATCTTGGCATTCTCGCTGCCTTCCACCAGCACTTTGGCATCGCCCGCCGCATCCTTTGCATGCAATTCATAACCCGCTGCCGGCGAAGCCGTGCCAGCGCCAATCGTGCCCGTGGAAGGAAAAATATTCCCCGTGCCGATGAGCGAAAGAGCGTAAGGCGAAGAAGTCAACTGGGTGCGGGGAATCAATTCCGCACCGCTATTCACCGCCACGCCGACGAAATAGACTTCGTCGAAAGGCACGGTCAGCGGCTCGACTTCGCCGAGCAGCACGCTGTAAACGCCGTTGACGATTTCGACGTCATCCTGGGTTTCCGTCCAAATCGGCGTGCCGCCGCTTTCCACGGTGTAGATTTTAAAAGTGAGGCTGTACCCGCCGTCGTCCACGGCGCTGCCGAAGGATTTTTGCAGTGTGCCCTGCACACTGAGCGTGGCTTGGGCGGAGAGTTGCGTGGAGGCTGCGAAGGCAGCGAGAAGGAAAAGAAGTGAAATTTTTGCTTTCATGTTCAATGTGAATTTGTGAAAAGTTTGGTGATAGAAATATAAGTTCATGCCAGGCGACGCCCGGCGTGTTCATCCCGATAGCAATCGGGATGAATGTGAAGTTTCCGCAAAGTGGAAGGTGATTCAGGGAGAGCAGGACAGTTTTTGTAATCGAAAGGGGAAGCCGCTATTCAGGAAAAATGGCGGGTTGGTTGGAGTGGCGGCGAAAGTAGAAACGGGTGGTATTTTTTCATCCGAGGAGTGGCGGACAAAAAGGGGGACAAAATTTCAGGCAAGGCTAAAATATTGATTATCAAAACCTTTGGATGGTCAATTGACTTTTTGAAAACGAAATTCTATTGCTACAAAAAGCTCAACAAATTCAATTCATAGTTTTGTCACCCCACACCTCCACATTCAAAATGAAACGTCTGCCTTCCTCCAGCCTACGATTGCTTTTTTCAGCATTTTTTGCCAGTTCGTGCTTGACGAACTGCCAGGAAAAACAGCCTGCCTCCAATGCCGACGCCACTTTTATCGAGCGAAAAAACGCCGAGCACAACGGCGACTATCTCGCCACTTACCCACTTTCAAATCCTGATTCGTGCATCATCCGCCTGAAAGCGGAAGTGCCTGCTTCGGTGCAGCCGTGGGCTTGCCTGGCGCTTTGGTATCACCTGCCGAGGACTTCGCCCGCAACGTCTTTCCGGCTGTTGGAGCTTTACGAAAAAAACTACCCGCACGACACGGTCACTGCATTTGTCCAGATGGTGCGGGGTGAATGGTACGTTGACCTTGCCAAGTACGACTCTGCTCAAATCTGCCTGAACGATGCTTTTGACAAATACACGAAGCTGAACCGCCCGCTCGACGCAAGCGACGCCACGTATTTGAAAGCCAGAATACAGGTGTATCAAAACAATTTCCCGGCGGCAATTCAGGCATATTTTCAAGTGCTGGATTTGGTGAACGCTCACGACACGACCTTTTCGGAGCGCCATGCCAACCTGTTCGACGACCTGGCGGTGGCATACGAGGGAAGCCGGAACAAACCTAAATTCTTGCACTGGCTCAACAAAGCCTGGAACGCCGACCATGCCAAGCTTGCCAATCCCGACCTTTTTAAAAGGAGAATTGCCAAACGATTTGCCTTTTACTATTTGGATGAAAAACCGGACTCCAGCTTGTATTGGGCAAAACTGGCTTTCGACCTCAACAGCCAGCAAAAAGCGCACACCCGGCGCTCACCGGAGGTAACTTACACATTAGCAAGGGCTTATTTCAAAAACGAAAACTGCCCTGCCGCTTTGCCGCTCTTCTTACAGGCGTTTCAAGGCACGAAAAACGTCCCGAAGCCTCATTTTCAGGTGAGCCGGTCACTGGGCGAGTGCTACTTGTGCCTCGGAAAATTGGACTCGGCAAAACACTACCTTCAATTTTCCCTGGCATCGCCAGACACCGTCAACCTCGCCTCGGCGCAAAAAATCCTGGGCGAACTTTATGCAAAAACCGGCGACTGGAAAATGGCTTTCGAGGCTTCCAGGGAAAACCTCCGCCTTTTTGAAGTCGTGGTAAATGCTGAAAAAGCAAAAAAGACGGCAGCTTTGGAAACACAATACGAAACCGCTCAGAAAGAACGACGCATTGCAGAATTGCAAGGGCAACAACAAGCCGCCCGGTTGCAAAATTGGATTGTCAGCCTTTCGCTATTGCTTGTTTTGGGCATGGCGGTAGGTTTATTTTTCTGGCAACGAGGTCGCCGCCGCCTGTTGGAGCAGGAAAAGATTTTATTGCAACAAGAAAAAGAACTCGCCCAAGCCTACGCCGAACTGAAAACCCAGGAACTCGAACATTCGCAAGCCGACCTGCAACTGACCCAATCGGAACTGGACAACGCCGCCCGCCTGCTCTCGCTCAAAAACCAGCTCATCGAAGATTTGCAATTGCGCCTGGAAGGTCAGCCGCAAACGCTACCCGGCATCGCTGGCAATAGCACGGAAAGCCACCATTTCCGCAGCATGAAAATCCTGACGAAAGACGATTGGATGAGATTCCGGGAGCGGTTCGAACAGGTGTTTCCTAACTTTATTTATCGCCTGAAAAAAAACTACCCTGACCTCAGCGCAGGTGAAGTTCGCCTGATTTTGCTGATGAAACTGGACTTCGACAAAGATGAAATGGTGGGAACGCTCGGCATTTCCGAAGACAGCGTCTTGCGCAGCAGGCGTCGGTTAAGCCAAAAATTGGGCTTAGTGGATTCTAAGCATTTGAATTCTTTCGTCAGGGCGTTTGAATAAATGCAAAATATGGCTGCATTCCTTTGGCTACCAATACAATGAGGCAGACAGGTGTTTGCAAAAATGGTAGTGAAATAACGGGATGTTTCACGCCGAGACGATTTCCCGCAAAGGACGCAAAGGAGCTAAGGGC
>CAZHLB010000135.1:0-11576 GCA_964533005.1 uncultured Saprospiraceae bacterium | reverse complement strand
GAGGTTCTCTTCGAGAATGACAAAGCGACTTGCAGACTTGCAGACAGATGTTTCATGCAGACGCCACATGAGCCAAAAACAAATAAGCACATGAGGCACATAGTTCGCTGATTTTCAATCAGTAAAAACCATGTACTCCATGTGCCTATTTGTTTTTTTGAAATGAAAAACCGGCAGATGCCTATTTATTTTTGATGACCAAATTGTCAATAATCGCATTCCCCGTTTGCCCGCCGGGCCCGCTGCCAACATACTTGAAGCCGATGAAAAAACGGCTGCCCGTCACTGCCGAAAGGTCAATTTCACCCGACTCCACCCAATCAAAATTGGCATCGGAAGCCTTGGCGAGCGGACAGCTAATCGGTTGCCAGGTGGCAGTTGCCGGGTCACATTCAAAGTCCGTTGAAATCCAAACGCTCAACGCATCGTGTGTCCAATAGGCTTGAGCAGATTCAAAAGAAAGCAACTTGTCCACGTCATTTTTGATGGCGGGCGTCACCAGCCAGGACTCCATTTGCGGATTGCCGCTGTCCTGAAAGGCAGTCGCCTGGGCGTAAATATTGCCTTGAAATTCCCGGAAGCGCCAGAGCCGGCTACCGACGACCGGCAAATTCACCCAGCCATTCAAATCAATATCCGTGTTGTGAGCGCCGCTCGAAAAAGTCTCGTTCAGCGTGTTAACCTCGACGACGGTCGTGCCAGCGCAAGGATTGAAAGTGCAACGGTCGCCCGTCAGTTGCACGTCATCCAAATCCCTGAAAAACAATTGCAAATCGTCCCGATAGATGCCCAACACTCCTGTCAAACTGCCGCCGCCATTCGGAATCGGCGAACCGGCGAAACTGGCGAAGCCGCTCGTGCGAACGAGCATAATTCGCTGGGCGCAATCTTCAATTTCCAGGTTGTAAGCTTCCTGATGAACCTGGTCTGCGAAAGTGCTCGCCGTGTCGCCTTTGACGAATTGCACCCCTTCCAAACGGATGAGCGTGCTGACGTCGTCGGCATTCAATTGATTGATTGTCTTGACTTTCGGCTCCGGCAAACCGACGAGTTTGCTTTTTAGCAAATGCCCGGAAATGTCAATAATGGGCCCCAATTCCGTCCCATTCCCCTGAAAAGTGTAGCCGCCCAACTGCACCAAATTGTTGTAGTCGCCGAGCACCAGCCCTTTCAGTTTGACGTAAACTTCCCGGCCCACCGGGTAAAAAACGTAGCTGTCCGCCAGGTCTGTCAGGATTTCGATGCCGCCTGTTTCGTCTTGCAAAACGAAGGCTTTGTACCAATTGCCGGAAGCGTCATCCGCCACGACTACGCCCTTGATAATCAGGTCTTCCGTGATGGTTTCGAACTGGTCGGCGGCGTGCATCGCCTTTAATTCTTTGATGGTGGTGGTCACCGTCAAGCCGGGGTCTTCGCCGTCGGTGGGCGGTTGGTCGAAGTCCTCGTCGAGGCAGGCGGTGAAGGAAGTCATGCTGGCAAGCGCCAGGAAAAAGAGAAGTAGCGTTTTGCTTAAATTTTTCATTATCACTGATTTGCAATGTTTTTTCTGTCTGGTTTTTCAGTAGTTTTGAATTCAAAAATTCAGTTTCATGGAAGATTTGCTCTTGAAATTCAACTCGTTAGATGGCTTTGGCAGGCAGCAATTGCTTGAGTTTCTTGATTTTTTGCTTCAAAAACATCATGTCGGAAAAGTTTCCAAAGCATTCCCGGAAAACCAGCCGCCTGCCACGGAGCG
The DNA here is from genome assembly GCA_964533005.1 of uncultured Saprospiraceae bacterium. GTDB lineage: Bacteria > Bacteroidota > Bacteroidia > Chitinophagales > Saprospiraceae > UBA6168. Next base: position 9,841 of record CAZHLB010000135.1, on the reverse strand, counting down.
ATTTGATTACGAATCCTTTCGCCGTCGTATCCTTCAAATTACTTCCGTCTGGACGGAGGATGATGTGAAGTTGTACGAAGAAAACCATCAGCATTTCAACAGTCAAAAAATAGCCGAATGGTAATTGACAGCAGCTACTTCATTGAATTCTACCGGGCAAAAGACAAGACGAAAACGGCTTTTGCCAATTTGCCTTCAAATTCCAGGTTGTTCGTGTCCCTCATCACCCGTTTTGAGTTGATGGCAGGCGCTCACACTCCCCAAAAATGGCAGGAAATGGAAATCCTGTTGCAAAGAATTTCTCTGCTCAATTTCACGACAAGCATTGCGGATGAAGCCGCAAAAATCTTCCTGAGCCTTCGCCAGAAAGGTCAAATTATCGGAACGCTCGACATTTTTATCGCAGCTACCGCTCTTCATCATCAACTTCCAGTTGCTACACTCAACAAGAAGGATTTTTCAAAAGTCCCAGGCTTGACGCTAGTTTGAGCTTAAAATCGCAGCGCCCCCATCATAAAGAAATTCGTCCCAAAAGCATAAAAATACCTCGGCGAAAAAGTGTCTATGCCATTCTCCTCCACCTCCTGCCGCTCGAATCGCAACTGCTCGTAGCCGCCTTGAATCACCGCCGCATTCAGCAAATTGGTCACCCCCGCAGTCAGGTTGAAAAACGTCCCGTCGTTGATGCGCCACGATTTGTTGCCAAACAAATCCACCGTAAAAGCATCCGGCAATTTTTGCTGGTTGACGATGCGGTTGTACAATTCCGAGCCTTCGTCGGTGTTGAAAACAGCCTCCGTCCGGCGGCGGAAAGGATTGAAATCCAGGTAGTTGCGGTCGAAATAATTCACCGTCACGCTGGCTGACCAGAAGCTCGCCGAGCGGTAGTCGAGCGTGGCGGAATATGCCGTTTGCGGGGTGCTCGGCACGTAAAAGTTCTTGGCGTAAATCGTGCCCAGCGCCTCGATTTTCCCGTCGTCGTCAATCACGAAATAGCCTTCCGGGCGGCTGGTGTACACGTATTCGCCGACCGCCGCAACGCCGCTCGCCGTCAGCGTCGGAGAAATTTTCCACTGAATTGCAGCTTCGATGCCCGCATGTCTGGAATCCACGCCGGAAAGAATGCTCGTGCCGAATTGCGTCACGTTCTCAGCGAGGTAGAAGCGGTTGAGTTTCAGCCCATTGTTGAATTGCGTGAGGAAAAAAGTCGCCCTGGCTTTGAAGTTGGGCGAGCGCAGTTGGTAGCCGCCCTCGAAGGAATAAACCTGCTCCTTCGTCAAGCCCGGCACGAGTTGGTCACGGCTTCTGGGCGACACGTAAGCCACCCGCAAATCCGGCGCACGGTCGAGCCAGGCGGCGTTTGCGTAGAGGTAATTTCTGCCGTTGATTTTGTAGGTGACGCCGCCTTTTGCGCTGTAATTCAGGTAGTTCTGTTTTTCAGAATCGCCGAAAGAGTTATCGGGGAAGCGCCCGTTGCGGAAGTTGCCGGTGCGCCAAAAATCGTTTTTCGTCACCTCGCCCGCCACGAAAAAGTCGAGTTTGCGGAAGCGGAACTGACCCTGCAACCAGGTGCCGTAGCGAAGCCCGGTGAGGTAATAATCCCATCTGTAGGTGTCGCCTTCCCGTACGATAACGTCCTCGTTTTCAAGGTTGTAGCCAGGCAATTGACCCGGCAGCGGCGTGTCGAGGGCGAAGCGGTCAATGTTCACGAAATAGTCGCCGCCTAACAGGTCTTCGAGGGTCGAAAAATAGTGCCCCCGGTCACGCTGGAAGGTCAAGCCAAAATTCACGGTAAGGTTGTCGGAGACGATATTTTGATAGGAAGAAGTGGCGCTGTACCGCTGCAAATCGGAGCGTTGGTCAGCTATGACGTACTGCGAAAAGGTGCCCGGCTCACCGTTCCACGATTGCCCGTTGTTGCGGTTCGCATTGTAAAGGTCGTCCCACTGGATTTGCAGCAGGTTCGGATTTTCGAGGAAAAGCTGCTGCACCTGGTCTGCAACTTCCTGATTTTGAATGGCATAGTAGCTGGGCAGCTTGCGATAATAATCCGGTCGGGGGTCGGGCGCATTGAACCAGTCGAGTGACGTCCTGCCGTATTTTCCGAAAATATGCCCGGCGGCGGTGGTCAGCGAAGCCTTGTCGCTCAACTTCCAATCGTGGCGCAAAATGACCATCGGCTGGTGCGAATTGACGACCCTGGCGTTGCGCTTTTTGCCAGCCTGGTAGCCCCAATTGGGGTTGTAAAAATTGTTTCCGCTCAACAAATGCTCCTCCGGCTCGCCCGACCAAGTCCATTTTGGGTCGAAAGCCCGACCGTCTGCCAGGCTCACCGCCTCCCGTGTCGAGGCGCCTTGCGAACCTCTGCGAGTCGGCGCTCCGAGGGCAGTCAGATTGAGCAAGTGCTTGTTTCCCAGCTTTTTATCAATGCTTCCGAAGTAAGAATATGCGTCATAAAACGTGCCCGGGACGTAGCCTTCCTCCGCCCAACGTTTCGAGCCGGAAAAAGAAAAAGCCCATCCGGAGGGCAGCCACCCGGTGGAAAAAGTGCCCATCAGTCTGCCCGTGTAGCTGCGGTTGGAGAACATGTAAGTCAGGCGGGTTTGCTTGCGCTGCTCGCTCGCCCTGGTGTCAATCGAAGTCGCCCCGCCGATGCCGCCGAAGCTGAAAGGTATGGGCGTCAGGTCGGTCGAGCTTTCCCGGTTGCGGGTCACGTCGTTCAAGCCGCCCCAAGTGCCGTAATACACCGCCCCCGTTTCGAGGTTGTTGACGTGGATGCCGTTGAAAAAAACAGCCGCTTCGTTGTCGTAACCCCTGATTTCAAAGCCCCCGGTCGAGAGGTTGAAAGCAGCCGCCCGCACAAAAACGTCTTGCGAAGCGGACAGCAAACCCGACACATTTTGCCCGCTCAACTCGCTCTCCTCCTCGTCGCCCGACAGGGTGACGACGGGGATGCGGTCTTCGTCGGTGACGCTGCCTTTGCCAGTGCCCTCGATTTCCGGCGTCAGGCTCAGGTCGCCGAGGCTCACTTGCCGCTGCACGCTCAGGTCAACTTCCCGGGTCAGGTAGGCAAAGCCATCCTTGAAAAAATTGACGGTCAGCTTGTTGCCGCTCACCGGGGTTGACAGCTCGAAAAAGCCGTCGGCGTTGGTCTGCACCGAAAGATTCAGCGCCGTGACCAGCACGCCGGGGACGCCTGCGCCGGTCTCAGGATTCTTGACCGTGCCGGAAATCGTGGCGTTTTGTGCTTGGGAAAAAATGGTGAGAAGGGATGTGAAAAAGAAAAGTAGAGAAGCTCGTTTCATGCGTTCAATTTGATGCGGCAAAGGTAGCATTCCAACTTTGCCGATTCTTTCGAGTGGAAAACTTAACCGGAAGTTCAAGTCTCGCACGTGCTGATTTGTCAGGCATTTTTCATAAGCCGCATTTCAGGCACGCTTGAATTTCAGACAGGACAGAGAGATTTGGCTACTCGAAATTTCACAACTAAAAGCTGCCGCTCAGGAAAAGAGCTTGACGTACTTTCGCAAAAAATTCCAGCCATGTTAATCGCCAATCCGATTTACGACGCCGTTTTCAAGTACCTGTTGGAAGACATGGAAATCACACGGGGCTTGCTTTCCGTGATTTTGGGCGAGGAAATCGAAACCCTCGAAGTCAAGTCGCAGGAAACCGCCACCAAGTCGCAGAAAGCCGACCTTACCATTCTGCGCTACGATTTCAAAGCCGTTATCAAAACACCTACGGGCGAGCATAAAAAAATCCTCATCGAGTTGGAAAAAGCCAAACACCTGCTCGACATCATGCGCTTCCGCCGCTACTTAGGAGAAAATTATGGCAAAGCCGACGATTACCAGGACAACGGCGTGACGAAAACCGCCCCGCTCGATATCATCACCATCTACTTTTTGGGCTTCCGGTTGGAAAATGTGCCCTACGCCGTGCTGAAAGCCAACAATTGTTACGAGGACGTTTTGAAAGGGGAAAAACTGAAGGATGCCGTCAAAGAGCCTTTCGTCAACCTGCTTAACCACGAAGGTTATTTCATTCAAATTCCCCGGCTCAAACCGGAATTGCAAACCCGGTTGGAAAAAGTGTTGCTGGTTTTCCGCCAGGTAAACCGGGAGGATAGCGGGCATGAATTGGATTTCAAAGGACAAGCCGACGACCCGCTCGTCGCTAAAATGGTGCATCGGCTTCATTTTGCCCGGGCAGACGAAGAATTGCAACGGCAAATACTTTTCGAGGACGAGGTGGAAAGCTTCATTTTGGAAAAAGACCGGATTATCGAGCTTGCTAATCAACGGGCGGAAGAAAATGCTCGAAGAGCGGAAGAGAGCGACCGCAAGGCGGAAGAATTAAACCGCCAAGCCGAAGAAAGCAATCGCCAAGCCGAAAAATACGCCCGTCTGCTCGCCGAACTTCAACAAAAACTGATGGATAAAGGCTTAGACCCCGACCAAATTTGACCGGGTCAAAGCTGTCGCCGCCACCTTCTTCAATTCACAAACCATATCATGCAAAAACTTTTCATTCTCGTCTTGTGCCTTGTTTTTCAGGTACTTGCATTTTCCCAAAAGAAAGAATTCCAGGTCGCCGTCGTCGGCTTTTACAACTTAGAAAACCTGTTCGACACCCTCGACAGCCCCGACACCGATGACCGGGAATTCCTGCCCACCGGCGGCAACAACTGGACGCCTGAAGTCTATCAGGACAAACAGAAAAACATGGCAAGGGTGATTTCCGAACTCGGCACGGAAACATCCCCTGACGGCATCGCCATCCTCGGCGTGGGCGAAGTCGAAAATCGCCTGGTGCTCGAAGACCTCGTCAAGCAACCTGCACTCGCCGACCGCCACTACCAAATCGTCCACTATGACTCACCCGACGAGCGTGGCATAGACGTGGGCCTGATTTACCAGCCCAAATATTTCCGGGTCACCGGCAGCCGGGCGATACCACTAATATTATATGGTGAAGACGGCGAGCGCAATTTCACGAGGGATATTTTGTACGTCGCCGGAATGCTCGACGGCGAGCCGCTGCACATTTTGGTAAACCACTGGCCCTCCCGAAGGGGCGGCGAAAAAGCGACCCGCCCGATGCGAAACGCCGCTGCCCTGATTTGCAAAAACGTAGCGGACAGCCTGATGGCGCTCGACCCCGCCGCCAAAGTCATCATCACCGGCGACCTGAACGACGACCCGAACAGCCCCAGCGTCCAGGACGTTTTGGCTTGCAAAAACGAAAAAAAGGAAGTCCGCAAGGGCGACCTTTTCAACCCGATGAATGAGTTTTTTGTGCAGGGATACGGCACTTTGGCGTACCAGGATAGTTGGAATCTGTTCGACCAAATCATCATTTCGCACGGGCTGACGACGCAGCGGCAGGAGGGCTATCGCTTCCACGAGGCGACGGTTTACAAGAAACCTTACCTCATCCAGCAAACGGGTCAGTACAAAGGCTACCCGTTTCGGACGTTCGATTTTGGGAATTACATCGGCGGGTATAGCGACCATTTTCCGGTTTATTTGACTTTGGTGAAGGCGAAAAAGGAGGCGAGACCTTGAAAAAAAGCTGACAGGTGGAGCGGCTATGAAAAAGGGGATTTTCCTGCGGAAAATCCCCTTTTTCAATAGCATTTCATGGCAAAACCACATGAGCCTAAATATCAGGATGAAGGGCCTTCTTATAAAAAGACAAAGGCTCTTTTTTTCAACACATAGTCACATAGTTCACATAGCTTTTAGGCTGGAAGACAGGAAAACTATGTGAACTATGTGACTATGTGTTGAAAAAAATGGCGTTTTGAATTTATATAGGAAAGCCCTTTATCAGGTTGCGCCCAGCTTAATGCATCACTTTTTCAAGCCAAGGAAAATCCTCATATCCAATATAATAGGAAACAGAAAAGCCAATAAAAATAAACAGGTCATTTTTTTTCGGATTTCCATTATGGCTTATGCCATCGAGATAATCATTAAAAGTTAGGCGGGAGCCTATTTCCATGCTCGTAATCACGTATTTATGAAGGTCTGCTTTTACTCCTAAAATGACAGGGATTGTAATGGAACTGCCTTTTGCATCCGGCTCAGGAAATTTAAATACATCAACTTGATTCGTGAAATAAATGCTTGGGTCGAAATTAGCCACTCCTACGCCTGCTGCAACATAAGGAGAGATTTGTTTTCGAAATAAACCAACGTCATTTGTCCGGCTTTTTGCAAAAGGATGATACTCATTTACAAACGACATCTCGACAATATGGGATTTGTAACTCCATCCTCGACTGAATAAACCAATATCTTTTGCATTTCCATCGCTACCCGTGATATGCCCGTAAATTACGCTGAAACGGACATTGTATTTTGGGGTGAAATGATAGCGCATATATCCGCCAAATGCAAAATTTAGCTCTTTGAATTCCAGGTGGTCTTCTGCCAAATCTCCTTGATAAGTGGTTGTTCCTGCGAAAATGCCAACTTCAAGTGGAGTCTGGGCTTTTAAGGCGGTTAAGAAAAAGGGGACAATTAAATAGGTCAGTTTTGTCATTGTTTTTGATTTACTCGATTTTCATTAATCTGAAATTAAAAAACCTTCTTTCAGCCAATATTTTCACCACATATTGCCCTGCCGGAAATTCGGAAAGTTCGAGCGTTAAATCGTTTGCTACATCATATTCCTGCCAAGCCAACAGATCGCCCATTTGAGAAAATATGGCAATGCGGATATTTTCCTCCGGCTCTTCCGGAAAGGAAATCTTCACGGAATTTTTGGTGACGGAAGGGAAAACCGAGACTATATTTTCGGCAGTGAACCACACTGATTTCACGGGGCTGTAATTGAAATTACCATCTAAATCCACCTGCTTCAATCGGTAATAATTATGACCGAGAACCGGGCGCTCGTGCAGGAAAAAATATTGGTGACTTACATTGGAAGTGCCCGCTCCCGGCGCTTCTCCAATGCGCTCGAACTGCTTGCCATCCGGGCTATGCTCGACCTCGAAATGGCTGTTTAAAAATTCAGAGACAGTTTCCCAAGACAGATTAACGCTACCTTGCGAAGTTGCTTTTACATAGAAATTCACCAATTCGACGGACAGGGGCCCACCGGGGCCCAATTTTGTCGGCGGATTTAATGTAGCCATGTAATTATGGCTATAAACAAAACTGCCGATTGTGATGCATGGGTTGGAGCTGTTGTTGCTTGGCACAATTTCGCCGGATAACCAATTGATGCAAGAAGTTGCGCTCAGGACTATGTTTGAATTTGCGTTATTAAATTCCAGGGTGCCGCCGCTTATGGCAATGACAAGGCTTAAGTTTATATCTCCGATGGTCGTGTTGTTGGGGATGGTCACAAGTACGCCGGTCGGAATGATGATAATATCGCCTGATTCTGGCTGCCCGATTGGACTCCAGGTTGCGTTGACTATCCATTCTCCACTGGTGACGGCTGTTCTTGTTATTGCCTTGACCTGGGAGGGAAAAAAGAGGAAAGAACTAATAGAAAGCCAGGCAAGCAAGAAAGGAAAGAAGGGTATATGTTTCATGGTCTCTGTTTTTGTTTGTGGATGCTCACACTTAGCTTTTGCACGGAAAAGAGGTTGACCCGTTTTTTCCGTTTGTCTTGAATTGTGGCAAATCAACCTCTCACATCACCGAGGTTGACTTTAGCTCTGCGTTCTTTTCGATACTATGTTGGAGGGGGAAAATCGGAAGCGAGGCAAGTCCGAGCCAGCCTCTTCGCTCTCGAAAAGGTCGCTTTGTGAAGGCATTACAATTGGCTTGGTTAACCGTGTCCGAGTGAGTGAGGCAAATAGAAAACGTGATGTCCGAAAGAGCGGTAATGGCTACATGGAAAAGCAAGGGGAGATGATTTTTTTGAAAATCATCTCCCCTGTTTTTCAGTCAATTTTTACCAGCCTGAAATTGGAAACTTCCCTTCCCACCAGCACTTTGACAACATATTGACCCGGTGGAAAATTAGAAAGGTCGAGCGGCAGGGTGCTTGTCGGATTGAATTCTTGCCGAAAAATCGGCATGCCCATTTGGGAAAACACGGAAACCTGCACGGCTTCCTCCGCTTCTTCCTGTAACAAAATTTCGGCAAAATTTCTGGTGACTGTTGGTGAAACCTGCACAGTGTTTTTACTGCCAAACAGCACAACTCGCACTGGACTGTATTCGAAATTGCCGTCGAAGTCTATTTGCTTTAGGCGGTAGTAATTGTAGCCGGGGGCAGGGCGCTCGTGGAGGTAGGAATATTGGTGGGTTTCGGTGGAGGTGCCTGCGCCGGGTACTTTTCCAATTGGTTCAAATTGTTTTCCGTCGAGGCTGTGTTCGATGGAGAAATGGTTATTTTGAAATTCGGAAGCTGTTTTCCAAAACAGCTTTACGCTATTTTTTGAAAACATCCTTGCGTTAAAGCTGATTAACTCAACCGGCAAAACCCCTGATTCGGCTAGCGTAACAGGCGGTACGACTCCGGTTAGTTCATCTTTTATAAATTGACAAAGAAAGGGAGTTAAACAAGTGCCGATTTGGATGTAAACCTGAGAACCACTGTTGGAAGGAATTATATCGCCGCCGGAATTCCAAACAATCGTTGAACTGTTAGACAGGGTTAATGAGGTGGAATTGCTTGTAAAAGTCAGCGTGCCAGATAATTGAATGGTTAAGGTTGAACCGGTTGAACCAACATTGCTTGAAATGTTCACGTTTATGCCGCTCGGAATGATGACGATGTCTCCCGATTGCGGTTGGCAATTGCAATCCCACGTGCTGTTAGTTGTCCAAACCCCGTTGTTTGTACTGGCTGTTACTATTGCCGCTTTGGCATTTGTTGGCAACCAAAGGGCGCCGTTTATCAAAACTAAGGCAAGGAAGTGTGGAAAGAAGTTCAATTGTTTCATGGTCAATATTTTATAGGTTGATAGTATCTCCCAAATGGCAAGCCATAGGAAGCAGAATGCACAATTCCTTTCCTCTTGCTGAAATGCCTGCAAAGACGCCACGACAAATGCCGTGCATCTGATTGCATGAGTATTTCAGTCACCTTTTCTCGGCGTTTTTAAATGGCTGTGTCTAAAAGTGAGAATTGCCTGGAGAGCTTACAAAACCTGCCTGTTTTGCAAAAAACGGCTTTGGGAAAGAGCAGGTGGAATCGAAATATTTTGTGTTCAAGTAGAAGTGAGAAAGACAGAAGTTGAAGGCTTGTGTGCTATGAATGTGGGAAAGTAAGAGCAGTGAGACGATAAAAATACAATTGGAGGAATTGACTGGCTGTTCGATTTGATTTGAGAACAATTCGTAGAGTGGGACAAAAGTAAGTCTGAAAATCAGGAATAGAGCAAGCTGCTTGTTTTTCTATCAGATATTAATTTCTGCCAGCAATAATTAGCTGCAACTCAAAGCACATGCTTGCCGAACAGAATCATCCAAACCACCACCCAAACCGTCGTCAAGACCACTACGCCACGAACGCTGTCCATGTACTTTCTTTTGGAATAATAATTCAGCGCCATCACGTTCATCGCAATGCCGAGAATGCCGCAGGTACGCTCCCGGAATTTTGGGCGAAAGCCTGTGTCGCTCACGGCATTCGCAGAGTCGAGCAATTCAAAAATGCCGTAGAAAACGGCGAAGCCAAGAATGGGAACCAGTAAGCCGATGAGAATGCCAAGCGGTAGGGAGTTTTTTTCGAGCATGGTTAAAAAGCCTTTAGCCCAACAAATCGAGAGGATTACATGATTGATGATTACATAATTGTTGATTGTTGAAGTCATGGAAGATGTTTTGATGGATGATGGAGTCCCTCCATCGTCTATCAAAACATC
>CAZHLB010000134.1:0-11593 GCA_964533005.1 uncultured Saprospiraceae bacterium | reverse complement strand
AGTTGATAATCAAAAAACTATGTGAACTATGTGACTATGTGTTGAAAGAAAAAAGGGTTGTTTGAATTTGGCTTATTGCTTATCCTATAAATCATGGTGATTTTAAAAATTACATGATTTCAGACCCTCGTTTACCCTTCCACAAACGCCCCCAACGCCTCATATTTCTCCATCAATTTTTCAAAAACAGCCACCTGCCCCGCCTGCGGATAATACTCCGCCTCGAAGCTGCTTGCCATGTTTTGGCTTGCCTCCAAAACGGTGGGATACAAACCCGCCGCCGTCGCAGCGTAGATGGCTGCGCCCAATGCCGGCGCATAGTCCGAAGTCGCCACGATGATAGGGCGATTCAGCACATTCGCCAGCGTCTGCATGATGTACGGCGACTTGCGGGCAACCCCGCCGATGCCGATGACCTTGTTGATTTTCACGCCCTCGTCCTCGAAGCGGTTCACGATTTTTTTCGAGCCAAAACAGATGGCGTGTACCAAAGCCTTGAAAATATGCGGCGCTCCCGTGCCGAGCGACAGCCCCATGATGGCGCTTTTCAGGGCTTGGTTGGCGTCGGGGGTGCGGCGTCCGTTTATCCAATCGAGGGCGACGGGCAGGTTTTCGGTGAGGGGGATTGCTTCCGCCTGCATCGTCAGGGTGCGGAGGAAGTTTTGCTCCATTTCCGCCGCCAGCTTTTGTTTTTGCTCCGCAGAAATGCTTTCGCTGCTTTGCAGCAATTGCTCGAAAGGCAGCAGCAGCACGTCTTTGAACCACGCCAGCACGTCGCCGAAGGCGGACTGACCCGCCTCCAAGCCAATCATTCCCGGCAAAATCGAGCCGTCCACCTGCCCGCAGATGCCCCGCACGGTGTTGCTGCCAATGACCTCTTTCGGGGCTACCATCATGTCGCAAGTGGAAGTGCCCATCACCCGAACGAGGCTGTTTTCCTCGACCCGTACTCCGACCGCCCCGGCGTGTGCATCGAAAGTGCCGACGGCAACGACGGTGCTGGTGGTCAAGCCGAGTTTTTCCGCCCAGGCGGCGCTCAAATTCCCGGCGGGCAGGTCGGAAGTGAAGGTGTCCACGTACAAGTTGCTCCGCAAGGTGGCGAGGTGCGGGTGCAGTTTTTCCAAAAACGTTTTGGGCGGCAGCCCGCCCCAGTCTTCGTGCCACATTGCCTTGTGCCCGGCGGCGCAGCGGCTGCGTTTCAGGGTGGCGATGTGGTCGTTTCCAATCAAAATATTGGTCATCAAATCGCAATGTTCGACCCACGAAAAAGCGCCTTCCCGGACGGCTTCGTCCTCCCGAATGACGTGCAGGATTTTTGCCCAAAACCACTCGGACGAATAAATGCCGCCTTCGTATTTGGTGAAGTCTTCGCCGCCCCAACTCCTCGCCAGCGCATTGATTTCTTCTGCTTCCGCAATGGCGGTGTGGTCTTTCCAAAGCACCATCATGGCGTTAGGATTTTCCTCAAAACCCGGCGTCATGCAGAGCGGCGTTCCATCTTTTGCTACCGCAATGGGCGAGCTGCCCGTCGTGTCCACGCAGATGCCACGCACCGTTTCGGGCACCACGCCCGACTCCTTCACCACTGTTTTGATGGTGTTTTCCAGCCCCTCGATATGGTCGAGCGGGTGCTGCCGGAATTGGTTGGCGGCGGGGTTGCAATATTTACCCGCCTTCCAACGGGCGTACCAATGGACGCTCGAAGCCAGTTCTGCGCCGTTGCCCGCATCTATCAAAACTGCCCGCACGGAGTCCGTGCCGTAGTCGAGTCCGATGACGTAGTTTTTCATTTTTGTTAAGTTGATAAGGGGTGACTGCCTACCACCCCTTTTTTTGATTTAAGATATAAGATAGCTGAACTGGGAATTCACCATTTACCATTTACTTATACGCCACCCGCAACACGTTTACCGACTTCGGCGCCACCGACAAGCTGATGTCCTTGCCTGTAAAATTGACCTCCTTTTCCGTTGGGAAAATGTTCTGCGGTTGCTCAAATGAGTTCACGGCGTTCTTGTCATTGTTTGCCAAAACGGTGAGCCGCCCCTTTGTGCCAGCCGCTTTTTTCCCGGCTACGCTGATGCTGAACGACTGCTCGAAGGACGAGGCGTTCACGATTTTGAAAACCAGTTCCTTCGCCTTTTCGTCCAGCGTGGCGGTGGCGTACAGACCCGATTGACCGATGACGGGCTTGCCGTCCTCCGTGATTTTCAGCAACTGCGTCCCCGCATGGTTCGCAAATAGCTTTTGCACGTAATAATTAGGTGTGCCGTACGATTCGAGGTTGTTGAACCAAATCAAATCGGGCGTCCATTGCCAGCCTTCGGAATGGGCGAGAAGTGGGGCGTAGGAAGTGAGGTGAACCATGTCTGCGTTGCGCTCCAATCCGGTCATGAAAGCTGCTTCGGCGAGTGCGCAGTCCCAGTTGTTTTTGTTGTCGGGGCTGACGGTTGCCACGCTTTGCGCAGCGTATTCACCCGCAAAAATCTTGGGGCCCCGGCGGTCGTAGCTGTCGTAGCGGTTGGCATTTTCCAAAAACCATTGTGGCGAGCGGTAATAATGCTCGTCCACGATTTCAGCTTTCAGTGCCTTCAATTCCTCCCAGCCATATTCGAACATTTCCCCTTCGGGGAAGGGCCCTGCGCCGGAAACAATCTTGATTTCAGGGTACTTGCCGTGGATGGCTTTTTCAAAAACCTTGTAGCGTTCGATGTATTCCGTGCCCCACTGCTCGTTGCCGACGCCAATCATTTTCAGGTTGAAAGGGGCGGGATGACCCATGTCGCTGCGCAATTTTCCCCAGGTCGAAGTGACGGGCCCGTTGGCAAATTCGATGAGGTCGAGGGCGTCCTGCACGTAGGGGTCAAGCTCGTCCATCGGCACCAATTCGGCGGTGTTGAACTGGCACGCCATGCCGCAGCTCAAAATCGGGAGCGGCGATGCGCCGATATCCTCCGCCATTTGGAAATACTCGAAAAAGCCCAAGCCGAAAGTCTGGAAATAATCAGGCGCCAGGCGGTGGGCGAACTCATTGTTCCAACGGTTGATGAGCAGTTCCCGGTCGTTCGGGTTGCCGACGGTTTTTTTCCATTGATAGCGCAACGCCAGCGTCCGACCCTCCACGATGCAACCGCCGGGAAAGCGCAGGAAGCCCGGTTTCAGGTCGGCTAACAACTGCACGAGGTCGGCACGAAGACCCTTCGGGCGGCCCTTCCAAGTGTCGGTCGGGAACAGGGAAATATTGTCCAAATCCAACACACCCTTGCCCTCGAAGCGGATGTTGAGCTTGCCTTTCATCGCCTTCGCCGAAGGCTTGAGGCTGGCGGTGTACTCCTTCCAATTGCCGCCGCTGACGGGGATGGCTGCCGTTGCCAGCACCTTGCCTTGCTCGTCCTGCAACTCGACGTGGAGCGTTGTGCTGCCTGTTGTTTGCTTCGCAAAAACCGAGAAATCGTAGCCCAATCCTGCCTTGAAACCCATGCCCTTGAAGCCCGTGTTCACGAGGCGATAGCCGCTTTGGGCGTTCACTTTCACGTTCAGGTAGTTCTTGTTAGCGCCGGGGTCGGCGTACTTGACCGGCACGGCAAAGCCCGATTTTTCATTCATGGAAAAGCGGTCACTCTCCGGTTGTTCCCAGCCCATCATCGGCTCGTTGAACTCGAAGGAGCGGTTTTTCACGAGTTCGGCGTAGAGTCCGCCGTCGGCTCCGAAGTTGATGTCTTCGAAAAAAATGCCGTACATGGTGGATTGGATGGGGGCGACGATTTGGTCGGTGTTGACGACGAATTGGCTGTTTTTCAAAGGCAGGGAGAGGGAGTCAGGATTGCCGTTTGACCAAAGGTTTTCATTGCAACCAAGCACTAAAAGCAGGGAGACAAACAGGGTAGGGATGTTGGATTTGTCTTTCATGATTTATGATTTTGCCGGCTTTAAGGGGTTAACTTGACAATGTGGCATTGTCACCTCCGGAATTCATTGCCGGTGGCGAAACTCTTCATTTTGCCGCTATTTTTTGCCACCAAAATCAGCGTCTGGCTTTTGCCGAGCGCCAGTTTTGCCACAGCCTTCGCATCGCCCGAAACGTGAAAGCCGGAGGCTTCCGCAAGCAGCGGCTTGAACGACATTTTGCCCTCGTTCAGCAGCACCGTTTCGTGCGAGGTGCTGGCTTTTTGAAAAACACAGACCCATCATGAAAGCATCTTTGGAGGCGTCTTAAGGAAGGAATACGTGAAAGGTGGGAAGGGATTTTTTCTGCCTGCATCGAAGTTTGACGCCGACAATTAGCCGGCAATCGTTACCGGTAAAATGAAAAAAGCCCTGTAAATACAGGGCTTTTGAGATGTGGGTGGAGATAGTCGGAACATCCCCGCTCCCGCCACTGCATTGATTATGAATTATTTAGCTCACTGTATTTCTGTCCCGGTACATTAACCGGGTCGCTATTTCTTCCGCAATTCAACCTCCATCCAAGCCACCTTATCCCCCAACCGCTCCAGCTTCTCCGACATTTCCCGCACCAGCTTCACCAGCTCGCCAAAATCCATCAACTCCTTTTCAGTCGGTTGTTTTTTCTCATAACTCAGCCGTTTTTCACTCTCCTCTGCTACACGGTCGCCGCGCAAGAGAAAAATCTCATCCTCTCGAATCACCTCTGTCAGGAGCCGGATAATGGGAATACCAGTCATTCTTTCTAAGCTCACCAATAGCGACAAAGGCGGTTCATTTTCCCCCGACTCGTACTTGCTAATCGTGGACCTGCCGACACCGAAACGGACGCCGAATTCTGCTTGGTTTTCACCCAATTTTTTTCGAATGATTCCTAAGTTTTCAGGCAAGGACATATCTATAATTCTACGTTAGCTCACAAAAAAGTTTCCAAATCGGAAATTTTTAGGATAAAATTTCCATTTCAGCACTATCTTGCCCCGATATATCACAAACCTAACTAAAAGTGACGAAATGGAACTCAACGCCGCCTTTATCAAATCACTGAAAATTCCCTTCTCCGAAGTCTTGCCAAACGGCGCTCTGCGCATGCTGCAAAACGAATTCCAATCCAGCGAACACACACCCAGCAAAGTGCTGCAAGGGGCTTGGACGAATGAACCAATCGTGCAAAGCGCCCTGAACATGGTTCGAGGACATCGAAACCTGCTGAACCGCTTCCTGGAACAGTTTCCGGAACAGCCCCACCCCATCCAAGAACCCTGAAAAAAAAAGCCCGCCCGGAACCTCCAATTCCGGACGGGCTTTCCGCTACAAATCACTCATCATCAAATCCGCTACAAATATGAACAACTTTCATCAACCTCCGCAACAAGAAGATGGCGCAATGCCTTCGCTGGTTGTTTCCTTCGCCCAGCATGCACCACTGGCGCTTTTTTGCGCTTGCTGCGCCTCGTTTGTCATCCTGCTCATCCTCCAAGGCAATCACGACATCGAGGTTTGGTCGCTGCGAATGCCGAATCTGGGGCTGCTCGTGGGAGCAGCGGGCGCTTTGTTCGTCCAGGTCGTGCGGGCTTGTGGGCTGCTCGCCTCCACTTACAATTTCTCCAAAGGCAGAAGCGGCATTTTCGCTGGCATTCTTTCCATCACGCTTTCCCTGGTGGTCAGCTTGTACGAGCACAACCATGCGCTCGACCTTGCCAATTTCTATCTCGCCAAAAACGACTGGCTGAACCGGGACTACCTCATCGGCTTCGTGCAAATCCTGGTCTGGATTGGCTTGGGACTTGAAATACTCATCATCGCCAGCATTTACGGCACCAAAAAACGAGGCTTCCAACCCCAACCCAAGCGCCAACCAACACCGCAGGAGGAGGCTGTTTTGGATTATCCAAATTTTCAGAACGGGAACGGGCTAAAGCATTGAGCGCCAATTTGAAAGTTCCCAAACTTCCCACGTTGACCCGTCCCCCGCATGCCAGGCTTCGGTCGGGACGCAGCGACGCACGAGAAAACGCCGACGCCATCCGGGAAGCTATCATCGCCCTGGGCAGTGGCGGAAAACGTCCGACCAAAAGCCAGCTTGCCGCCGCCACTGGACTGAGCCGCAAGACTGTTAGCAAACATTTGAAACAGGAGAATTAGACATACCGAGAAAAAAGACAGCGACACCGGGTAAAGCGCAGCCGTCCTACCGGCTTTTCTCGCCACACGGCTGCGTTAGCTCACATAGTATCATCAGCAGGCGAAGGGAGGGGTAGGGAAGACCCTTCCCCGCCGCTTTTATCTTCCCGAAGGCACTATGCAAACCGCTGCAAAACCGACACTCGCACAACTCGCCGCCGCTATCCGCAGCGCTCTTTCGGACGTGGAAAATGCGCAGGACGAAGTCAGTGCCACCGGTGCTTTTGCCCGGTTAAAAATGCTGGTGGAAGCGCAGCTTTCCCGGTCGGAGGAATTACGGGAAGATTACTACCGGCAGCGAAACACCATTCAACGCCAGGCGCACGAGCTTACCGACGCCGCCTCCGAACTTGCCGCAGGCGAACGGGCACCTTCCGCACCAGACGAGCTGCCTACCGTTCACATCCAAATTCCTGAAGTTCTCACCGTCGAAACCGCTCCGAACTGCCTCTTCGTCCGTCTGTCCTTCGGACTGGTCAACCTCCTCCAAATCGCTCTGCTCGACATTCAGGCTCGTACACTCTATCTCACTTCTGGCAACGTGCGCACCCTCGAACCCGCCGACTTCTACCGCCTCGCCTTTCATTGCCAGCACTATCAACCGTCCACTTTCGCCGCCTCCAACGACGAACAAATCTCCCCACATTTATGAAGCCCATTTCCAAGACACAACTACAAGCCGCCCAATCCGCCGCCGCTCAACTTCCTGCCAACGGCAACGGGCACCAAAACGGCACCCTGCCAGCGCCTGACGCCGATGCTATCGCCGCCGCCGTTCGAGCCGCCATCGAGGCGCACAAGGATGAGCCCAATCCTTTTCCGCTCGATACTTTTCCAAAGGGCTTTCAGAACATCATCAAACATTGGAAAACCGTTTATCGCCGACCGGAGGACTATCACGGCTGTAGCATGCTTGCCGCTGCAAGCGGCGCCATCGGCAATGCGTTTCAAATCGAGCATGTCGTCGGCGATGTCGAACCGCTTATTCTCTGGATGGTCATCGTGGGCCCACCAAGCAGCGCCAAATCGCCCATTATGAAAGCTTGCCTAAAACCGCTGTTTCGGAAGGAAAGAGAGTATGGAGAGGAGCACAAGAAAGCAGTGGATGAGTGGGAATCCAATAAGGTTTTACAGCAAAATGCTGGTGTAAAAAAAGCTTACGACCTACCTCGTCCGAAACGCCCGCAGCGTATTGTGTCAGATGCTACTATCGAAAGCCTTATCAAGATTTTCCCCTACAACTGGAAAGGGGTGCTGAGCTTTAAGGACGAGTTCATCGCTTTGATGAAGTCCATGAACGCCTACAAACAGTCGGGTCAAGACCTGGAACATTACCTGTCCATGTGGAGCGGCAGCCCAATTATGCTAAACCGCTCCGGCATCGAGGACGCCGTTTTTGTCGAGTCGCCATTCATCTCCATGCTCGGCAGCATTCAACCTCGCCTGCTTTCAGGTTTGACAGAAGGTGGGAAAATAGACAACGGCTTTTGGTTTCGCCTGCTTTTTGGTTATCCGGAAAATGTGAAAATCCCGAAGGCTTCCGGCATGTTACCCGACCCAAAAAACGCCGAGCAGTACGCCCTTTATATCGACCGCCTGAACAACCTGCCAACTCATCCCGACCGCATTCCCACCGTACTGAAAATGTCTCACGACGCTTTCAAAATCTACGAAACCTACAAGACGCAAACCGAGCAGGAAATTATCAATCAGACCGAAGACGAAAACACGCAGTCGCTTTACGGCAAAATCATTTCCTACACACTGCGGCTCGCCGGGGTGCTGGATTTGATGGAATTCGTCACCGGCGACGACCCGGAATTTTACCGCCTGCTTTCCCACACCGACCTAGAAAAACACCTGGTCAGCGCCGCCAGTGTGCAGCGAGCTATAAAGCTTTCCGAATACTTCACCCGAAACAGTCTCAAGATTTTGACCAGGACGGAAGATCCGACCGCTGCCTTGCCCATCAAGCAGCAAAAGCTCTATGAAAAACTGCCTGCCACCTGCACAAGCGCCTTTGCTATCACCATCGCCGGGAAAAATGAAATCAGCGAGAAAACCGCCCGCCGCCTGATTTACAACAAACAGCTTTTCACCCAAAACAAGGACGGCAGTTACCGCAAGCTCTACACATAATCATTCACCATCTAAAAAATTTAACTATGAAAAATGCAATCCTCATTTCAGGAAGTGCCGGAACCGGCAAAACTGTGCTGGCGTGGAGACTCGCCCGGCATTTCGGTGAAGGGCAATCCGTTGCCCAAGCAAGGAATTTCAACCAACTGCGATTGACCCGGCACACCAAAGTTGTCCTGGTGGACGGAATGGAGAACCTGGCAGACATCGAGCAATTCGTTCCTTCCATCGCCAGCCAGCCAATCAGGATAAGCAGGCAAAAGGGTAGGGAGGTGGACATTTTCGCCGTTTCGCCTTTTTTCATTTTCACCTCCCAACACATCATCAGCCTGCCAGACAAGCCGATTTGGAACAAGTACTTGGCGCACCTGCACCTCAGCGGCTACCTGGAAGGCATCCTGTTTTTCGATGCCATCAACGGCAACCTGCCTCACAAGCTGGTCAAAATCATCAGCGAGGAAATCCGGCAGCGACAACAAAGAGCCAGCAACGACAGCCGTTTCGGCACCGGCGACCAGCACTGGCGACGGCAGCCGCCAGTAAGAATTCAAGGATTTAGAAATCCCTAAAATTTTGACCAGGTTGACCAGCCGTTAGTAAAAAATAGTAATTGAAGTAAGTAATTACTTAATAATCAATTACTTACTTAATCTAATTACTATTTTTTACTTGGTCAAAAGCTGGTCAAAAGCCGGTCAAAATGTGGTCAATTTGGACAAATAACATTTTGCGCACGACATTTAAAAAATTTGATTTTTCCTGTTTGACCACCGTTTGACCACATTTTGACCAGCTTTCACACTCTTTAATTAATTGAAATTCAATTAGTTACAACACGTCTGGTCAACCTGGTCAACCTGGTCAAAAAAATCGCAAAAAGCTAATAGAGAGTAAGCCCTCGTATCACAAACTTTTTAAACTGTTTTTTGCCATGATTTCGACACGAAAAGAAACCCTCGTCATCCTGCAGTCCGTGCAGCGAGCCAATGCTCAAGGTGCAGGCAAGCGCCTGAATGCAGGCGTACCGATGGAGCGGCTTCATCGCTTTGCCAATGCGCTGGAAACCATTTGCCGGGTTTTGTCCGTGATGACCGACGAAACATTCCAGCTTCACCTGGAAGGTTACGAAGAGCTTCACCACACACCCCGTTGCTACCGCAACCGACCTCAAAAAGTCGTTCACGCCATCTTGATTTTGCTCTTTGCCCTGCCCGCCGTCGCTCAATACGACACGACCAAACTCGCCCAGATTGACCCGTACTACATCAATGCTTTTAACCACGCTGAATGCAAAAACCAGATTGATACCGCTTACCAAATCGCCAGCCTGCCCACCATCATCCGCAGTGGCGCAGTGGGCGAGGTGTACGAATTCGAGGAATTCATTCCTTTCAAAATCTTCTGGAATCCGCACGGAACGCTGAAATATTATCACGTCCAATCTGGAAAATGCCGGGGCTTTTCCTTCTCGCTGCCGTGCCATACGCCCGGCTTTTATCACATCATCTTCGAGCATCCTGAAAAGCCGTGCCTGATGAATATCCGGGTGGACAGCCTGACTGCCACCGGTCACAAGGTTTGGATGGGCATGTTTCAGCGATGCAATCCCGACGTGATTCTTGGGCGCTACCGCCCGCAAGCGCAGGCGCTCAACTTTCCAACCGGCACACCTACCAAAATTGAAGTCTGGAAAAAAGATGGGGTCGAAGAATGGTCTCAAATTCCGCCACCGGACGATGGCTTCGTACTTATCAAGACGGTCGAAACGACCAACGCCGGAGCATTTAACTACATGCTGCCGGGCTTCGGACTCTATAAATTCCGCTACGAGTCGCCGGGCAATCCCTGGAAATGCTACGAATTTTTGCTTTTCACCTTCAACAAATACCAAATCAATTGGGGCACCGCAACCCGCTGAACGACTATGAAAAACACAATCCTTTTCCTCGCTGCACTTGCTTGCGCCATCGCCGCCTGCGTAGCGCCTGACTCGCCGTCCCGAGAACTCGTGACGCTACCCATCTGCCCGACGCCGTCCGAATGTCCTTTCGTGCAATTTGGATGCGACCCCGATTGGGACTCGACCCAACTCGTTTGGCTCGACTATGAACCGTCGCCGTGGGGACCCGAAGTCATCGAATGTTGCCCGCTTTTCCCCGGCAAAGCACCGGCACAAGCTGCCGGAATTTGTGCCTACCTCGATACGGATTTGACGCCATGGCAGCTTCGAGTTTGGAGCGACAGCGTGACGCTTCAAAAAGCCCTGCCTGGCAATCCGTTGCCTTACTTCTGCATGGATGAATATTGGGGGAATTGGTACGCCTACTTCTCCGGCGACACGCTGAAAATTGACTTGCGGGACTACTGGCAGGTGAAACACTACCTCGACACGCAGGAGCAAATTCAGTTCGTCGTGGGGATTCGTTGCCCCGATTGAGGAAGATTCAGTTTGAAAATCAGTGGCTCCGGTGCTTGCGGGCGCCGGGGCGCTTTTCCTCAAAAAACCGAGGAGTTAGCATTTGTAAATTAGGGTTTATCAGAGTAGGAAAAGCCCGCCGCTCAAAGGAGTGGCGGGCTTTCTTTTTGGGCAAAAAAAAGGCGCTCCGACCGTGCCAAAGCGCCTATTAGAAGCGAACTTCTAAATATTAGACCCCCAAAGGTACTTGCTATGCGAAAAGAAAAAAGATACGTTTGCGGAAAAATTAAAAGAAATGAAAAAGGAAAAAAACAAGACTTTTGAAGCCATGAGGAAAAAACTTCCAACTGGATTTTCCAGAATAGTGGCAGAGCGCCTCGCCCAGTATGACCCACCCATCATTGTCACTCCTCGTGCAGTGCAATATGTCGCAAACGGCGAAACTCGAAACGAACATATCGAAAAGGAACTTTTGAAACTGCTGAAAGAAGGGAAACCGAAAAGCAGCTTTGAAGTCGAGGTAGAAAAGACTTTGACGGAATTGGAGGAGTAGCTTTTTCTCACCTGCCTGCTGAAATCGGAAGTGCCTGGTGTCGGTCGCTCGTCTCCTACGCCGGGTCGCAAACTCGGAGGGCTGGATTACTTCGCCGATGCGGCTCCGTGCCCTCCTCAAACAGTGCGCCCCGGCTCCGTCGCTCGCTGTTATCGAATCTGCCTGCTGAAGCTTTTTGCGATGCCGTTCTTTGGTGAAATTGTTGTTGTAAGCGAGCAGGTCAGTCAGCCAGTCGGTCAGTCAGTCATGACAATTGTTTTGGACTCACCACACACACATACACACACATATACACACATACACATACACACACACATACACACACCCACATACCGAGGAGCCTGTTTAGGTTGCAC